>CALHLF010000042.1 GCA_938034905.1 uncultured bacterium
CATCTCCTCTTCGTCAGAAAATTTTATCGTTTGTATTTCATCTAAGGCTACAAAATCATATTTTGTAATAAGTCCAAAGGTATTTCTACTCATATCATAAAACATTTTAGCTCTTGTAATGGTACCTCCACTTATACACCATCCATATTTACTTAAATTATTAAATATGTAAGATTTACCAGTCCCTTTAGGAGAGAGCTCTATTATATTTAACCGAGGTTCCACAAATACTAAAAGTCTTGAGATAAAGAGTAATTTTTGATCTAAATCACGGAAACCATCAGGCTCATATTCCATAGATCTTATTAATACATCTATCCATTCTTCAAGAGTAAACTCTTTTCTTCCCTCTCTAAAGTAGTCTAAATCTATGTCATAAGGCTTAAAAGGGTTATATTCTACTAATTCAATAAAAGCTTCACCTAACTCATCTTTAAAAACATAAAATAAAGTAAAAATCCCCCACACCTCTCCCCCTTTAAGTTCATTATACTTTTCTAGTAAATACTCTGCTACTTTACCTTCTCTAAAGGTAATTCCTAAATCAGGGATAGAAAATCTAAAGATCCCTTTCTTAACATCAGGCTCTATTAAAACTCTTGTAAGAATTTTATGGTTCTCTCTACTATACATAATACTTCCTTTAAAAGTTTTTTCTGAACCTTTATGGGGAATAAATTCTTCCATGAAATTTATAAGTCCTTCTCTATCAAGAGTATCATCTTCTGTAGTAAATTTCTTAATTAGCCAATCCTTAATAAAAGAAGGAATATTCTTCCCTTCAAAAACGCTATAATTTTCCCTTATTTTTAAAACTGATTCTTGAGGAAAAACTTTTTTAATTTTTAAATCTAAAGGTTTCAATTCTTTCATAGTATATTTCTTTCTATTAGGCCTCCTTTTATAGTAATATTTTTCTCATCTTTCCAAGATCCAATAGAAATAGTAAGTCTATACTTTCCAGGTTTGAATTTAGATAAATCAACTTGATATAGATCATTTTCTTTATTATACTGAATATTTAATTCAGTATTCTCACAACTTACCCTGAGACTGGTTTGGAGCTTTGGACTAATTATAAATCTTAGTATCGGTTCTCTAACAGAAATTTCCTCACTAAGAAGTTTAACCTCATAACTTACCTCTTCAAAAGGCACTTTAGAAGCATATATTACAGGAATTAACACTTCCTCAGGAGTTGCTCCTCCATGTACTTCACCAGAAGGGAAAAAGGAAAAAGAGTGGTATTTTAAGGTGATTAAATATTTCTCTTTATTTTTTGAATTCTCTCCTTCATATACAAAAAAGTCTTCATCTTCAGATATTTCCATATCCTCTTTTAAAAGAGCATATCTTACCTCTCCTTCGATAAACTTTAAATCAGGAAGTCTCTTTTCCTTAAACTCCCGATTAGCAAAGGCTGTGAAACCATGGTCTGAAAATATTACAAATTTATCTCGTAATTCAGAAATTCTATCTATTATCCTTCTTATAATTTCTATTTCTTCTATCAAATTTTTAGGATATCTATACTTAGAGGGGTTATGAATAAATTCATCTAAGTCTGATACTCTATCTATATTTTCAATCTTATTAAACTCGGTAGATGAAGGAAGTTTAGCCCTTGCAATTTTAAATTTTACATAATATCCTTTCTCCTTAAGAAGAGAGATTATAAGAGGCAAGAACTCAACCCCTAATGCATCAATCCATATTTTTTCGTCTTCATCTCCTATATATTCCTCTACACTGTTAAAAGAGTAATACCACTCATAGAAACTCTTTGCATTGGCATTTTTCTCATAAAGGATGCTAATAAGTTTTTCTGAGGGGTTATTTCTTATTCTTGAAAAACGGTATTCTTTAAAGTATTCCTCAATCCAAGAATTCTTTTCTGTTAAAATATCACTAAAACCTAGATCTCCTAAATAGAATTCCAACTCTGGATAGATACTTTTTATGTCTTTAAAACTCGTTAAATTCTCTATAATCCATTCTTTTTCAAAAGAGGTGATACCAGTAATATATTTAGGAATTTCCTCTTTAGAAATTGAATTAAGTTTATTTTCTAAAGGCTTTTCTATAAAAGTAAAATCTGTTTCTCTTTTATTATCATAAAATTCTCTAAGAATTTTTTTCCTTTCTTTTATCATCTCAGCCTTGAAATCCCTTTCAAATATTTTAAAAAAGAACTTTTCAAGAAGTTCCCTTAAAGAATAACTTTTTATAGAAGAAAAAACCTCCTTTATATAAGTTCCTTCAAATTCTGGATTTGAAAGGTAGTAATTCTTAATAAGCCAGCGTGCAAAATCACTTTCATTTTGAAACCAAAGAATTATAGGATTTATCTTTTCTAAGCTTTTTACATTAAGATATTCTTCCACAAAATCAAAGAAGTTATTTACCTTTGATTTTTCAATCTTTTCAAGTAAAGTCTCCCAAAACTTATTATCTTCTTCCTTATATAAAAAGGGAATCCTAATCTTTAAAACCTCTGATAGATATTCTTGGATATTATTAATCCTTTTTACCTCAAAAAATTCATCATTAAAAACTTTTGGGGAATAGAGATAAAGAAGAGCAGATTTACAAATTATCTTGTTTTTTATATCTATTTTTTTCCATATATTTAAAAACTCTTTTGATGACTCAACCAAAGTAAATTCTTGAGGAGTTTTCTTAAAATTAAAGTTTACAAATAATAAAGTGTATTTTTCCTTTTGACCTAAAATCTTCCAAACCGATACAAACTCATCTTTCCTGTGATATTTATCCCAAAAGTTGCGTAAAAATCTTTGAGTAACACCCACTAAAGGAATATACAAACGTCTTTGGTAGTAAGATACATCTATGTTTTCTAAGGACATTAAACTACTAAAAAAGCTAAAAAATTCTTCGTCTGGTAAAAATCTTGCAAACTCAGAAAGAAGAAGAATGATGTAATCTTTTTGTAGGCTAAGATCTTTAATCTTATTTATAATAGAGTTAAACGTTATCCACCCGTCAACATTATCAACAAAATTTTCAAGAGTAGTAATGTCAAAAATCTCACTTCTATCTTTCAGAACTTCCACTATATCTCTTAGATCTTTGAAGCTCTCTAACAATATAAATCTTATAGGGAATCTGCAATAAGAAAGAGAGCTATTATACTTATCTTTTTTTACTTGCTCCAAAAAATTATCCTTAGAAAGTTCAAAGATCATTTTAAAAAGTCCTCCAATACATTACAGATTTGAGGATATTTATCTACAATCTTAATTAAGATTTCCCTTAGGTCTCTTTGAGTAGTCCTTATCTTTTCTTTTATTCTTTCTTTTTTCTTTTCAGATATTAGATTTGCAAGACTTTTATGTATCCAATTTTCTACTTTATCTTTATTCCAGTAATAATCTTCTACAGACATTTTTCTCCTTATTTCATCAGCAACCTCTAATAGACCTTCATCAAAATTAAGAATATTTTTTAACCAACTTAAGAACAACTCTTTAGCCTTATAATCTCCAAAAGCATCTTTTAAAATATTTTCCTTTTTGTGAATCAAATCTAATAATTGTTCAATTTCAATAGCATTTAAGTTTAAATCATAAGTAGGAGTTAAAAATTTTTTAAGTTCTTCAGCTATTTTTCGCACTACCTCATCTTCTAACAATTCAAAACTCCAGAAGGGATATGGAGAATCTTGAATCTTTCTCTTTATTTCTTCTTTCAAATCCTTTAAAGAAAGAGAGAAATCCACATTAAAAATTTCTGACAATTTCTTTAAAAACTCATATTTTTTTAGAGAATCTTCTAAATCCTTTTCTTCCCATTGATAAGGTTCTTCAGAAAGATTAACTTTCAAATAAGAAGTGAAAACATCAACATCAATATTAGATATATGCTTTTCTCTCAACCATAAATATAGACCTTGTTTTAACACATCAGAACTAAGATTTGTGGAAAGTAATGTTTCGTAAGGCCTAAGATCTTTTAACATCTCTTTTAAATTTTCTTCGGCTAATTTAAACTCTGTCTTGATAAATCTATTAATATTATCCAAAGCTTTTCCAATTTCAGCTCTAAGAACATACCTTAGAAGCCATAAAGGATAACCTAGTTGGTTTATACGCCCCTTTATTTTTTCTCGCAACTCTTCTTGGGTCTTTGAAGATTCAACATTAAATATCTTCTCTAATAGAGATATAAACTCTCTTTCAGTTATTGATTTTTCTTTTAACCTTACCCAATCTTTCAATTTTATTATCACCTTATCTTCATCCCATAAACCCACCTCTCCTTGCATATTCTTATAAAGGTAATCAATTACCTCTTCCACTTCGTCATCTTCTACTTTAACCTCTTCCAAACTCTTTAACCACTTAATGAATCCCTCTTTAAGTTTCTCCCTTTTTAAAAGAGGTTTTAAACTACCTTGTGTTTGTTGAAGAAGTTTAAAGATATTTTTAATCCGTTCTTCACCCAATTCTCTGTCAACAGTTCTTATTAAAAATCCTAATGCATTTATTGAATGTATTAACGCCTTAAGATCAGGCTCTTTTAAACCCTCTGTTAATGTTTTTAGAGCCCATAGAGGAAAACCTGTATTTTTTACCCATTCTCTTATTCTCCATTTTATCTGGTTTAGATTCTCTTCCTCCTTCATATCAAATATATCCCTTAATAACTCTATTAACTTTTCTTCATCTGGAGTTTCCAACCTTACTTCTAATTTTTCTCTATTTCTTTCATCCTCCCAATATTTAAATAAATCAACAATTTTATTTATCAAAAGTTCTTTTGTTATTTTTCTTCCTTTTCCTGATTCATATAGTTTACCTATAAATGGTCTTAAGGCAAAAGAAAGTACTGCATAATTTACCATGTTAGGATAAAGTCCATAAGGAGGTTCTCTTAAAAAGGCTAAGGTATCTCCAAGATTGAAGATTTGACCTCTCTTTTTTTCTATTTCATGCTCTACTTCCTTGCATATTTTTACCGTAGGATGGTCCATATTCACGTGGCTATAGAATTTTAAATTTCTATCTACAATATATTCTCCCTTTTCATTCATCAATATTCCTCTTAAAGACCTATAAGGAGCATTTCTTGTTTCTTCCTCTAAATCATCTCTTGTATCTGAAGAAATAAAAATCTTTGCAACTTTCTCGGAATGACCTATCTTCCATATATTAATATTTTGGGTTAACTCTTCAATATTCTCTAAGCCAAATCTAAATACTTTAGGAGATAAATTCCTGTTTAACCGATCTTCTAAGTTTATTATGACAACCTTAAAAGGAAATCCACCATTTTCATCTTGAAAGTAAACTTCAAAGAAATTTTTCTCTATTTTATTTATCCAGTCCTCTATGAGCTTTCTTGCATAATTTCTATTTGTTTCAGCTTCCTCATTATAAGCGTGTTTATTTGCAACCCTTTCTCTTGCAAGATACTCAATAATCCTTTCATATCTTTCTTCTTCAAGATAGGCATCAGAGATTATAAAAATTACATTTTTAGTAGCATTAGATTCTTCCCCTATTAATCTCTTTATAGTATCTCTAATATCGCTAATCTCTGTTTTATCCCTTGAGAGAAATAAAGCAATACGTAAAGAATGAGGTTTACGAAAATCATTAGTTAGTCTCCTCTTTAATTCGATCTCTTTAAGCCCACTCCAATATATTTGAACTTCAACCTCTCTTAAAACATTTGCTGTGAGATCTTTTACTAATCTATCTTTTTGATATTTATCCAATAACTTCGTGACATCTTTATATTCTCTTTTTAAAGATTCTTTCTCGACATTAATCTCTTGGGAAGGAAGAGAAGTTAAAGAAATCAAAAAGAGTCCATCAGGAGCTTTTGGAACATAGCCTAACTTATCAAGTTCAGCTAATACTTCATCTAAATAGTTCTCATAGCTTGTACCTAAAAACAGATCTCTTATATTTTCTTCGGAGGGAGCATATAGTTTAGCCTCCAAGGGAGAGACACCAATATAAGAGGATATTAAGTTTAAAAGAAGAATTCCTTTAAATATAGCAGTATATTGAGGACCTTTTCTTTTCAAACTATCTATGTGTAAACTGTATTTGCTTATAATAGTTTCTATCTTCTCCGAAGGTTTTCTTTTAAAATTATCCAAGAAAAAGTCCCATAAAAAATCAGAAGTTAAGAAATAATCTTTATCGCCATATTCTTTAGGATACTCAGATATAAATTTTTGAAATCCTTTTTCTCCATCATATAAGAAATTAAATATACTTCTTTCGGAAGATCCAATGTATCGAGAAATAGCAGTAGCTATTACAGCAGTATAAGGATGAATAGGAAAAAGATCCATTAATATATTTCTCAAAGATAAATCTTCGCCTATTAGCTTTTGAGTTAGTCTCTTAAAAGCAGGACTTTTAATATATATCTCATCTCGCATCTCTTTCCACTTATTTTCGTCCTTTTTCTTGATAGCATTAGACATTATATGAAAAGTTGTTATGTTCTCCATAGAATATTCCACAAAGTGAAATCTGCCTAATACCTTTTCATAATCTACTTTAGAAATCTGAACCTGTTCTGGAGTTCTATGACTAATAATGAAAAGAAATATATTTTCATTAAAGCTTTTTTCAGCAATACTTTGCAAAATATTTAAAATAGAAGAACTTTCAGAAAACTCCATTAGAGGAGTAAATTCATCCCAATATATAGTAATAAAGGATATCCCATTTTTCTGTAATTCTTTTAAGACTTCCACTAACCAGTTTTCTATTGCAGAGAAAGAAAAGCGAAAATCTGTAGCTTTCTCTAAAATCTTCAATACCTCAATATTACCAGCTTTTAATTCTTTTAAAAGTCCTTCAGAGTTCCTAACAAGAACTTTTAGTTCGGTATCTTTTTCAATAATTCTATCCCAATTAACATAATCACTATTATTTATCTTTTCTATATACATTTCAAATTCACTCTTTGTGTATATCTCGATATTTTCTTTTTTCAGAGATTCCTTTACAGCTTTTTGGAGAGTAAGGGTCAAACTTTTTACATCACTTATTCCTGATATTCCTTTCAAAATGACAGGAAAAACTCTATTTCCTTTTCTAAAACTTCTCAATCTCTCCCTTAATTGGACATCATTTATTTTTTCCACAAAATTCTCAATCTCTTCTAAATCATCCCACAAAAGATGTTTTATCACACCAGTAGCATGACTCTTTCCTGTACCATAACTACCTTGAACCCAAATAGATTTTCTATTTTGAGCATCCTTAGATTCTAAAGAATTTAGAAAAGTTTTTAAAGTGTCTAAGAAAGTCTTAGTAGGTATAAACTGTTTCCAATAATCCCCACGCTCAGAGGTTATATCATATACAGGCTGGAAATACTCATAAAGCGCTAAAATATCCTTATACTTCATTTTTATAAGCCCCCCCAATATATTTTTAATAGTTTGATACTATTTATATCTTCCTTAAGAAGAATATTAGTTTTTTGATCCTCAAAATCTATACTATAAAAAGATTCATATGCTGAGCTCTTAACAATACTTTCTTCTACCTCAGAAGAGGAAAGAGATAAAATTTTTTGAGGAGAAAGAGAATCTTCTTCTATCTCTTTTAAGTTAATCTTATAAACCATTTTCCTTTTAGAAAATTTATATAAATTATATAGAACCAAAATAGATGGCATATCATTGTTGCTATTTTTAATAACACTTACTTTCCTACCCTTTCTTTCTATTATTCCTTGTCCCAAGAGCTCTCCTATAGGACTTTTACTAAGAGTTTCAATAATACTTGAATAGCCACTTATAACACTTCTATTCATCTTCCCATAAGAATCGGCAAGAAGGTTAATGATTTCTTCCTTTTTATATTTTCCAGGAGGTATATTAGCCCACCAATTAAAAAGAGGAGAATTAAAGCATAAATTTATCCAAACTACTCCCCATAAAACTTTTGAATAAAACCCTTCTTTCTTAAAAACTTCTTTAAGTATACTAAAAAGCTCAGTAAGATTTAAATTTTTATCTATCAACTCTATATCCCTAAGATAATAAACAAAAGCCTCGATCTGTTTTGGGCCTAAGGAGTTATTTTCAAAAAATTCCTTACTCCTACTTAGGAAATCTAACATCCATTCCTTTCTTATACCAAAAGTCGCATACTTAAAACCGCATACCTTCATTTGAGCCCTTAAAAATACTCTAATATTTTCGTATAATCTTTAATATCTTCAGAGAGATGAATGTTATCCAAATCAGCCACAAGATCTACTCTTATAAGATCTCTTTTATTTTCCTGCAGCCAGCGTAAAATATTCTCAAGAGCTGGTCTTGAAATACCAAAGATTAAATATGGTCCCCCATCCTTGTTATCTTCTCTATAAAGCTCAGAAACTGTGAACCTATATTTATTTTTAGCAATAGCATACCTATATAAAGAATAAAGAACAGCTGATGGATGAACATTATTAGTGCCTATTTTTTTGATGTATCTTTCTCGTTCCTTTTTCTCGACAATACTAATATTTAGTTTTTTAAAAATCGGTACGCTTTCAAAGGTATTTAATAGAGAGTTTATGCCACTTAAAGCAGTTCTTTTGTTAATATTTTCTCTATTAATAATCAATTCAACTAATTCTTTAAAGGACAGTACAGCTCCCCATTTGATATTACAGAGATACCATTTAACAACAGATGAATTATAGAATAAGTTTATCCATATTATTTGGTAACCTAAAGATTCATCTTCCCGGAAAATATCTCTTAATATTAAAGAAAGGGTCGTAGGCTCTTTCTTCTTAATCTGCAATAATTCTGCATTTTTTAACCACTGAATCATGCCACGTAACTGTTTAGACCATAAATTATTTTTTAAGAACCATTCTTCCAAATTAGCAAGATAATCTTTAAGCCACTCACTTCTCATACCGAAAGTTAAGTATCTTCCAAATCCACTTTTCATATTCCCTCCTAACTTATCTACAGATTTTGCTAATAAACATCCAGTATTTATAAAATCTAAACATTTAAAACAATGTGTGCATAATTTCTCATCAATTTCTACTTTTGTCGTTGTTTTAAGGGTTCCTGTAAGACATTCTGCTTCACATCCTCCACAATGCGAACAATAAGCAGTTTTATACAATATTTTTTTAATTCTGCTTAAACTTGTTATGGGTATACTTGAAGAAGTATATAAAATTAATTTGTGATCTTTGTATTCCACCATAAAATTAAATATGTTCTCTTTCATATTAGTCTCGATCAAAAAACGGTTATTTTTTAATTTCTTAACATTTGAAGGGCCTAAAACCTTCATCCATTCCCAAAAATTTTCTCTCGGGTATGAAATTACAGCTTTGAAATCATTCGTTTCTTCTAAAAAATCTATTCCCGTTTCTCCTCTATCTATACCTTCTCCTCCCCTCCTTTTCTTCCAATTACCCTGCTTAATATATTCTTTAATATCTGTCTCCTCTGTAAGTCCTAAGTTTCTAACATGCTCCTCAATTATTTTAAGATAACCTTCAGTTAAAGTTTTAAATTTCTTCCTCAAAATAAACTCTGACCATGAAGAACCAAAGGGACAAATACTACAACCTACCCTCCTTAATCCATATCTATATCCTTCATTTAAAGGAATATTCTTTCTTAGTAAATATATAAATACTTCGGATAGACTCCAATCTCTTATAACTCCAGCATTAATTTGAATATGATGCTTTGCTTCTTGAGATATTCTTTCATATTTACTTCTTCTTGCGCTTTCTTCCGCTCTTACTCCTTCAAAGACTAAGATTCTAAAGGTCTCTTTCTCATGAGCTAAGGTCCTCAATAGTCTTACCTGAGGAGATGTTTTATACACAGAGCAACACCATCTTATTATCCTGCTTGGAGGTCCAAATATTTTCCAAAGCTCTAAAGAATGTTTATCATTTCTTGCCACGTAAAATCTCAAATTGGGATATAACTTTCTATAATACTCTTTTGTTCTCTCATAAGCCTCATAAGTAGGCGGAATTTCCATAGTTGTATCAGTAAAAATCACAATATAATCATCAGGAGAAAGAGTTCTAGAAACAATATCTAAAACTACTTGTGAGTCCTTTCCCCCACTAAAAGAAACTACAAAAAAGTCTACTTTATCTTTGTAGTTTTTATAAGTATCTTCTACAAAATCTATTGCTTCATTTTCTAGAATAGTAAGAGCTTCTTCATTTTTTTCTATCATCAATTTCACATTTATGGGTTCTATAGAAAGATTTTTTCCTCTATCTTTTAAAATAATCTTAGGGTCATCAAAAATATTGCCTCCTTTTACTTCTGCTACAACTTCGCCCTTATAGTAATATTTCCTTCCTATATTCCAAAGGAGGGGCTCTTCACACTTAGGATAATCCCAGTATTTGTCAAAACCAAGAAGGTCTAATTCCTCAAAAAAGACGGGTCGAGGCGAACCAATCTCGTTTTCCACAGATTCTACAAGGAGTATACCAGAGGTCTCTTTATCCCATTTCACTTTATACATGTTATATTTCTCTCCCCAACCACTTTTAAAATTTAGCCATATTTCTTTATAATTATAGCCTAAATTTTCTTTTAATTAAATAATAATATGTAAAAAGGTCATTTTTTGACCTTTTAGGGGGAAAATTAATTAAGGGGAACAATCAAAAATTATCCTCCCTTTATCCTTATTTACTTATTACACTCAAAATCCTCAAATTCTTTATCTACACCGTGTTGATATGCGTATTCCAAAGCTTCAATTTGCTTGTTCTTTAAAAGATCTTTATAATATCCACCTTTATTTTGTAAAGCTTCTACCCTTTCTATAACATCCATCGCTATACTAAATCTATCAATCTGGTTCAATATAGCAAGTTGCATTGGAGTAGTTATTCCACCTCTTCCCTCTAAGAAGGGTGTCAAATATCCTGCGTCTATCCCTATCTTTCTATTTTCCCTATATCCTCTTACATGAATATTTTTGTGATTTGTTCTTCTATAGGTGAGTCTATGAATAAGCCAGGGATAACCATGGAAGTTAAATATAACAGGTTTGTCCTTTGTAAAATAGGAGTCAAACTCTTTATCGGTAAGGCCATCAGGATGCTCTGTATTAGGAGTTAAGGTAAATAAATTTACTACATTTACAAATCTTATCCGAAGTTCAGGAAAGAGTCTTTTTAGTATCTGTACAGCACATATAGCCTCTTTAGTAGGTATATCACCACAACTTGCTATTATAACATCAGGATCTTCTTCAGGATGATTACTTGCAAAATCCCATATGCCTATTCCTTTCATAGCATGTTTAAAGGCCTCTTCTATGGTTAAGTATTGAGGATGTTTTTGCTTATCTATCACAATAATATTTATACGATTAGTAGTTTGGAAACAATGCCAAGCGGTACAAAGAAGAGTATTAGCATCAGGTGGGAAATATACCCTCACCACATTGGGCCACTTATCTACAATTGAAGTGATAAACCCTGGATCCTGATGGGTAAATCCATTGTGATCCTGCCTCCATACTACTGAGGTAAGAAGCAAATTAAGAGAGGAAATAGGTGCCCTCCAAGGCACATCTGAAGAGATGTCAAGCCATTTACCAAATTGGTTTACCATAGAGGAGATTATAGGAGCAAATCCTTCGTAAGTATTTAAGAAACCATGTCTTCCTGTAAGAAGATATCCTTCGAGCCATCCCTCTATGGTATGTTCTGAGAGTATCTCCATAGTTCTACCAAAGGGTGTAAGAAAACCTTCGTCCTCATCCTCAGGTAGAATATCTGCCATCCAAGCCTTTCCGAATTCAAATACTGCATCAATTCTATTGGACTTTGTCTCATCAGGACCAAATACTCTAAAGTTGTCAGGATTCAGTCTAATAATCTCTTTTAAAAACATTCCTAAAGGTCTTGTATTTTCTGCCGAAGTTTTTATTGGCTCTTTTACCTCTACAGCAATTTTTTTAACATCAGGAAGTTTTAATTCTCTTCTTAAAATTCCTCCATTGGCATGGGGATTAGCACTCATTCTCTTGTTCCCTTTAGGAGCTAACTCTTTTAGATCATCTCTTAGTTTTCCACCTTTTGTAAATAACTTTTGAGGTTCATAACTTCTTAACCACTCTTCCAAAACTTTTAGAGTTTGTGGATTTTCCTTAGCATCAGCAAAGGGCACCTGATGAGCCCTCCAATAACCCTCTATATAGTGACTTCCTACTTTCCTTGGAGCAGTCCAACCCTTAGGTGTTCTTAAAATAATCATAGGCCAAAAAGGTCTGAAGGGTTTATCTTGACTTCTGGCAGTATCCCAGATGTTAAGTATTTTCTCTATACAAATATCCATGGTAGATGCCATCTTTTCATGTACTTCTAAAGAGTCCTCTCCTTCTACGATAAAGGGCTCATATCCATATCCTTTAAATAAAGATATAAGTTCATCATTGCTTATTCTCGACAAAATAGTTGGATTATTAATTTTATATCCAT
>CALHLF010000043.1 GCA_938034905.1 uncultured bacterium
CAGGCATCAAGGGGTCCGAAAGGGCTCGGATGCACTTTCTGAGATAAAGTAAGTCTCAGGGGCTGAGGAAAGGTTGGGGCGAGACTCCAAACCAAGTACTCAGGTGGCTTAAAGAGAGTAGTAGGGGTATTAGTAAAGCCTGGTGCTCCTATGAAATCTTAAGCTAAATCTTGGGGCTGAAGATCTCAGGAAGGTGTTGAAGGGTTCTATTAGGGTCCGTTGAGCCTGTGGCATAAGTTTTTATTGAACCCAATTTAAACTCAATAAAGCCTTTTTATGGTTTATTTTAATTTTATTAAAATACTTTATTCAAACTAAAAGTTCCACCCACATTATAACCCTGGATTACATAAGTTCCCTGTATAATATTACCTTGAATTGTTCCTTTAAAGATAGCTACATAACTACCATAAATAGAAGTTATTCTGGCATTTAGAGTAACGTTATTTCCTGAAATACTTCCCGTTACTGTACCTTCTTCTATCTCATCAATAAGAATTTCTCCTGATAAATTATTACCGCTTTGTTTCAACTGGAGCTCTATTTTACCCTCTTGTCCTGTCTGGTTATTTCTATATTTTCCCTCATAATATCCAGTAAGATTAATCCTAACTCCGGGAGTTGGGGTAGGTGTAGGTGTAGGAGCAGTTGTAGGAGCAGATGGAGCAGGCGTAGGAGTAGGTGGAGTTGGAAGAACTTCACCAGCTATTGTGGAAACTGCTTCTGGTAATTTATATCCCCAATCTTTAAGAATATTTTGAGAAAGAGGAGGAAGTTCCGGTGTTAAAATTCCTAATCTCTGAAGAGCTGAAACATTTACTATAAAATATTTACCAAGTTTTAATTCATTTAATTGTTTAGCCCCTAATTTCACTGCTTCTTCAAAGGATAAAGATTTTCCAACAACTGGTCCCCCAAGTCCCGTAGATTCTATAGGAAGCAAGTTACCTGAGGGAAGAATTATAACAGGGAAAGCATGTCCAGGAACCACTACTATTAAAGTTTTTAATCCCACTGTTTCACAGATAGCAGAAAAGAAGATTGCTAAATCTATACAAGTTCCTGCTTTGTCTCTTAAAACATCCCTTGGATATTTTATATCCTGTCCCCCTGAAGCATATTCTACTAAAAAGCCCGATGGAGTCTGATAAGATATACCATTATAAATAGCTAATTCATATAAAGCTCTGCAGAACCTTTCTGCATCCTCATCATTGGATGCTGCAGCTACTCCTCCTGCGTACTGACTCACCATACCTGCAAAAATCTTTACAGGATCATCAAGCTTATTTACAAAAGCAGAGATAAGGGGAATATTAGAGAAGTTATCACTCCATTCTCCTGTCCTTTCTTCTTCGGGAATATTGGAAAACTCAAACTGATTTATACCAAGGATTTGAATTCTTTTTACTATAGTATCACTATAGCTTTTTCCAGAGGGATCTTTATAAGAATATTTTATTTGTAAATCAGCAGGAGTTTGAGACTTTAGTTGGGCTATATTAGGAGAAATTATAGGATAGTAAAGATCTACAACCCCACCACCGGGTACAACTAAGTCATATCTACTTTCGGGAGACCATGAGGAATATTCCCCTAATTTATAGCTTATCCTTAAATCAAGAATATCTGATGTACCCTTATTCTCAAAAATAAATTTAGCTACCCAATATGCTCCATTTAATACTTCAGGCATTCCATATACTTTATATAACGCAGACATTATCCTTGGCTTAACCTTTACTTGTATCTCTGGATTTAATTTTCCTTTTAGTTCTTTTCTAGAAAGAGTATAGGAGAAAATTCCAGCTTTTTGATCATATTTAAAATCCTTCGAATCCTTTGGCATATTTATCCTTATAGTTTCTATCATAATATTCTCTTCATTTATATAATCTACGAGAAGGAATATAGCCTTTGTACTATCTGAATAAATTAATTCTGTATTTTTTCCTATATTTAACTCCCATTTCTGTTTTCTATATACACTGGCACCCAAAATATCTGCAGATAACCTTATAGAATTTAAAGCATCATCATAACTTACTTTTACATTTCTCAATTCCATAGTACTACTAAAGCCAAGGAGATTTCTCATCAATACATAGGGATTAGGATAGGCACTTTTAACTTGTAGGTAGAGGGCATTAGTGGGAAAAGCCCATCTAAAGGAAATATTTAAATTCCCTTTTTCATCCAAATTTCCATATCCATAAACTCTAATAGTATTTATATTGCTAATCTGAGCAGAAAGGGAAAATGAAATTAATACCGTAAAGAGGAATAGAATTATAATCTTTTTCATATTAATTCCTCCTTTAATCTTTAATTAGATCTATAATTATTATAACACAGATACCTTTGGATATGTTAAAATAACGCTGTAAACATTTAAAAAGGAGGAATATCTTTGAAATCGAGGGTATTTATTTATAATGTTGAATATGAAAAGGAAGTTTTAATTAAAAGTATTAGAAAGGCTTTTGAGGGTTTTAATCTTTCAGATTTCTCCAATAAAAGAATACTTATTAAACCAAATTTACTAATGGCTACATCTCCTGAAAAAGCAGTCACTACTCATCCTTCTGTAATAGAGGCTATAATTGAGGTTCTTAAGGAGAAGAAGGCAAAAGAGATATATATTGGGGATACCCCTGGAAATTTCTCTACTAATATGGAATACCTCTACGAAATTACTGGTATGAAAAGGGTATCAGAAGGAACAGGAGCAAAACTTGTCAATCTCTATAAAGATGGAATTATTTATATTTCGGGAAATAATTTGATAGATAGAATCCCTATTGTTAAGTTTGCAAAAGATGTAGATTATATAATCAATGTACCCAAACTAAAAACCCATACCTTTATGTTGATGACCTGTGTAATAAAAAACCTTTTTGGACTTGTTCCTGGAACAAACAAATCCAAAATGCATGCCATTGCCATAAATTCCAAAAATTTTGCAGAGATATTAGTAGATATATTCAAAGAGATAAATCCTGTAATTAATATTGTAGATGGAATTTTGGGGATGGAAGGAGAAGGACCTTCTGCTGGAACTCCAAGAAAATTTGGGAAAATTATCATAGGAATTGATCCTGTAGCAGTGGATACAATTTCAAGTCTTATTTTAGGATATAAGCCTGAAGAGGTTTATACTAATGTTATTGCTTATAAAAAGGGACTTGGAGAGATGGATATAGAAAAAATTGAGATTATAGGAGAAGAAAAAAATAAATTATACAATACTGATGTAAATAAGGTTCAAAATCTATATTCCTTTACCCAAAGGATTCCTAAATTTATTAATATTATTGTGCCTAAGTTATATCAAAAACTTTTAATCCAGTATCCCTTAATTATAGAGGAAAAATGTATAAAGTGTAGGATATGTGAAAAAGCATGCCCTAACGGAGCTATTTCTTTAATAGAAAATAAAATGACTATAGATTACAAGAAATGTATATCTTGCTTCTGCTGTCATGAGTTATGCCCTCAAAAGGCTATAGAGATTAAAAAGAAAGGACTTTCAAAGATTTTATTTAAGTAATAATGGAAAAAGAAATTAAATACATAGAAGAAGATTATCTTTTTTGAAAATAACTTAATAAAATACGCTATATCACGAATATATTATTATGCAATACACATGGTAAAAACTCTTCTTTTTATA
>CALHLF010000044.1 GCA_938034905.1 uncultured bacterium
GGAAAAATTTTAAACTGGGAGAAGAAAGAATCTTTAATCCTTTACGGAGAGAATGAGAATTTAAGGATTGATGTTTTATCTGATAAAGTTTTGAGATTTTATTTTTCTAAAAACAAAGAGTGGAAACATATCTCCTTTATAATAAAAGAAATTTCCCTTTTAAAGGATTTCTATGTGGAAGAAAGAGAGGAAGAATTTCTTCTTAGGACAAAATTATTAAGGGTTTTCATAGATAAAAATAGAGGAAAAATAATTATCTATGATAAAGATGGGAATTTAATACTTTCTGATTATGAAGATTATGGGTATAGAATATTTAAAAATCGAGTGTATTCTTATAAAGAAATCAAGGAAGAAAAAGCCTTCTTAGGATTTGGAGAAAGAACAGGAAATTTAAATAAAAAGGGGAAGAGATTAATCAACTGGAATACTGATAATCCTCATCATTATCCTAATACTGATCCCCTCTATCAATCTCACCCCTTCTTCTTAGCTTGGAATCCCAAGAGAAGCTATGGAATCTTTCTTGATAATACCTTTAGAACCTATTTTGATATGGGGAAAGAAAGTGAAAAATACTATTACTTTTATGCAGAGGATGGAGAATTAGACTATTACTTCTTCTATGGACCCACCCCAAAGGAAGTATTGGAACTTTATACAGAATTAACAGGAAGGTATTATTTACCACCTCTATGGGCCTTGGGATATCAACAATCTAGATGGAGTTATGCCACAGAAGAGGAAGTAAGAAATTTGACAAAGACCTTTAGAGAGAAAAAAATTCCTTGTGATGTAATTTATTTAGATATAGATTATATGGAAGATTTTAAAGTATTCACTATTGATAATAAAAAATTTCCCAATTTCCAAAGGATGATAGAGGATCTTTACCTTGAGGGATTTAAAATAATACCCATTATAGATCCAGGGATAAAAATGGATCTAAATTATAAGTTATATAAAGAGGGAATAGAAAAGGACCTTTTTTGCAAAAAATCTAATGGGGAAATATATATTGGGTATGTATGGCCAGAAAAATGTGTCTTTCCTGATTTTACAAGGAAAGAAGTGAGAGAATGGTGGGAAGAAAAACAGAAAGAAATGATTAGCTTAGGAGTCTCAGGATTCTGGAATGATATGAATGAACCCTCCTCTATGTCCCATATAGATTATCTTTTGATGAGACTACTCTTCTATCACCTTCATTTTAACGAACCTCCTTCTATTCCCAAGATTCCTTGGAAGAAAAAGAAAGAGCCAAAGGAAGAGGAATTTTATAAAAAAACACTATCTTCAGATGTCCTTCATGGAGATAAAAGAGAATTTACTCATCATGAGATTCATAATATCTATGGCCTTTTAATGGTAGAGGCATGTTTTGAAGGATGGAAGAAGGCTAATCCAAATCTTCGCCCCTTAATTGTTACAAGGGCAGGATTTTCAGGAATTCAAAAGTTTTCAGCGGTATGGACGGGAGATAATAAAAGCACTTGGGAGCATCTTTATATGTCTATTTCTATGCTTCAAAATCTCAGCTTATCTGGAATTCCCTTTGTTGGTGCCGATGTAGGAGGTTTCTGGAGGGATTGTAACCCTGAACTTTTTATCCGTTGGATGGAACTTGGTACTTTTTATCCATATTTTAGAAACCACTCTGCTATGAATACAAAAAATCAGGAGCCTTGGAGTTTTGGGGAGAATGTAGAAAAAATCGTAAGGAATTATATAAATTTAAGGTATAAACTTTTACCATATATTTATTCTCTCTTCTGGGAAGCAAAAGAGAAAGGAATTCCCCCATTAAGATCCTTAATACTGGAATTTCCAGAAGATCCTGAAGGTATAATTCATGAAGACGAGTTTTTATTAGGCCCTAATTTATTGATAGCTCCTATCTATAGGGAGGGAGAAAGAAAAAGATTGGTATATCTTCCCAAAGGAGATTGGTACTATTTTTGGACAGGAGAAAAATTTAAAGGACCTAATATATTTGAAATTTCTGCCCCTTTAGAAATCATTCCTATATTTGTAAAAGGAGGAAGCATCATCCCCTTATGGGAAGTTCAAAATTATGTGGGAGAAAGGAAACAGGAAGATTTGGAAGTAAGAGTTTATGATGGGGAAGGAGAATTTATTTTCTATGAAGATGATGGATTTTCCTGGAATTATGAGAGGGGAGAATATAATCTTTTGAAGTTTTCCCTTTTTAAAGAGAAAGGAGGATATACATTAACTATTGAATATCTTCATCATGGTTATAAATCACCAAGAAAAAGATTTAGGATAGTGACCCTAAAGGGGAAGATAATGGAGGTGGAGGAAAAAACTGATAAAACATATTTATTTTGGGAGGATTAAAAATGGAAAATATTTCTCAAATTTTACCTTTAATTTTCCCCTTAATAATTCTTCAATTAATCTTCCAAATTTTTACTATTATAGATCTTATAAGAAGACCAAAAGAAGAGTTAAGATGGGAAAATAAAATAGTTTGGGGAATAATAATTTTAATTTTTGGTATATTAGGACCAATTATTTATTTCATTTTTGGGAGAAAATAAGATGAATGTTATAGAGACATACAATTTATCTAAGTATTTTAAGGAGAAAAAAGCAGTAGATAATTTAAATTTACAAGTTGAGGAAGGAATAGTTTTTGGATATTTAGGTCCCAATGGTGCAGGAAAAACAACTACTATAAGACTTCTTTTAAATCTTGTAAGACCTACAAGGGGATCTGCAATAGTTTTAGGAGAGGATATTACAAAAAGCAAAAATTATCTAAGAAAAATAGGTTTTCTTCCCGATGTTCCCAATTTTTATAATTATTTTACTCCAAGAGAATACTTAGAGTTTTTTGCGGATATTTTAAACGTAGATAAAAAAAGAATTGACGAGGTTTTAGAAATTGTAGACTTAAAAAGGGAAAAAAGGAGAATTGGAACCTTCTCCCGTGGGATGAAACAAAGATTAGGTATTGCTCAAGCTCTTATCCATAATCCCTCCCTTTTAATACTAGATGAGCCCACTTCTGCTTTAGATCCTCAAGGAAGAAAAGAAATTCTTGATCTTATATTATCTTTAAAGGGAGAAAAAACTATTTTCTTTTCTACCCATATATTGGCCGATGTGGAAAGGGTTTGTGATAGGGTTGGAATTCTAAAAGAAGGAAAACTACTTCTTAATGATACCATAGATAATCTGAAAAAAAAGTATAGTCGTAGAACCTTGTATATAGAGGTAGATAACCCACAAAAGCTTTTTATCAAATTAAAGGAATTTCCCTGGGTTGAATCTTTATCCCTTTCTAATAAGAATGGGATTCTTGTTAAAATAAAGGATATGTCCTTACCCCAAAGGGAAATTCCAAGAATCATATTCCAAGAAGATCTTTTCCTTTTTAAATTTGAATTTTTAGAGCCTTCCTTAGAAGATATTTTCTTAGAGGTGGTATCATGATTTTAAAACTTATGAGGAAAGAATGGAAAGAGATTATAAAAACTGGAAAATTTTATGCTTTACTCTTTTCTTTCCTATTCTTTGCAATATCAAGCCCTGCCATCGCTAAATTTACTCCAGAAATTATTAAAAGTTTAATAAACTCTCAGCAAACCCAAGGATTAATTATTCAAATTCCACCTCCCACATGGAAGGACGCTTTTTTACAATTTCTAAAGAATCTTAACCAGATAATCTTTATTGTTTTAGTAATAGTATTTATTGGAAGTATAGCAGAAGAAAAGAATAAAGGAACTGCAATAATGGTATTAACAAAGGGAATAGATAGAAGTAAGTGGATCCTTTCGAAATTTATTTTTCAACTTTTAGTAAGTTTTGCCCTCTTATCAATATCCTATATTCTTTGTTTATACTACACCTTTCTTCTCTTTTCTAACTTTCCTATTAAGAACTCTCTTTTCTCTACTTTATTATATGTAATATATCTTTTCTTCTTTCTCTCTTTAACCCTTTTTTCAAGCTCCTTAGGAAATAATACAATTCAATCATTGGGAATATTCTTTGGAATTTTTATCCTTCTTAATATTTTTTCCATCTTTCCCAATCTTAATTCCTATAATCCCCTGTATCTTTCTACATTAGAAAATATGTGGATTACATCCTATGTAGAATTAAAGGAGGCCTTAAAACCTATAATCTCTACAATTTTACTATCTTTTATGTTTATATTCTTAGGTATTTTACATTTCAAAAATCAGGAATTATGAAATTTACTTATAATCTAAAACCCATATTTCTGTTGTTTTGGGAAGTTTATCTATTGAAATTTTTAGAGAGGAAACTTCAAGCCTAACTATTTTAATATCCTTTACTAATCTTAAAAATTCATCTAAGGTTCCTATGGGCCACCCCTGAGTATATTCTGTTTTATAATGCATAGGAATAACAATATTAGGCTTTAGCTGTTTTATAACCTTTAAAGCCTCTTCTTGGGAAAGGGTATAAAATCCTCCTACAGGAATAAATAAAATATCAACCTTTCCAAGAAGATTAATCTCCTTTTCTTTTAATATAATACCTAAATCTCCCAAATGGACGAGCCTTATTCCTTCTGCATCAATTACAGTTATGCTATTTTTCCCCCTCTTTTTTCCTTCTGTATCATCATGATAAGTAGGGATATTCCATATCTTTATATCTCCAATCTTTTTTTCAAATAAATTCCAATTAGCTCCTCCTCCTTTGGTTCCCACAATTACTTCCACCTTTTTACCTAAGAAATTAGGGTTATAATGATCTCCATGCTCATGGCTACTAATTATTAGATCTGCAGTGGTTTGAGGAATAGGATAGTTAGAAGAGAAAGGATCAATTATAATGGAAAATCCAGACTCAAATTGAATCCTAAAGCAGGAATGTCCAAAATATTTTATCTCCATAGCAAAGGTTAAAGATAAAAGAGATGTTAATAAAATTAAAATTAAATATTTTTTCATTTTTTATCCCCCTTTTACTTGAAATATTAGAATCTTATAACCATCTCCTCCTAACAATAAAAGTATAAGATATTTCCCATCTAATGTAAAATCCATTTTTTCTAAAAAATATTCATTATCCAATTCCATTTTTCTTCTTAATTCTTTTCTCCAGGAATAAACTATAATCTCCTTAGTGGGAGCAAGGTAATGCTCCCCTAAAGAGTAGGCTATAACTCTATTATCATAAGAGAAAACTGGATGGGATCCAAAGATAGTAAATAAAGGTCTGTTATCTTTTAGAGAAAACACAGTAATTGTTCTATTCCCTTCTATACCTAATAAATCTCCTGTGGGGCTTAAAAAGGGATTTCCTATATAGGGGAGGGTTAAGATTTCTTTTAAAGTAGAAAGATCTATTATCTTTATCTTCTCTGAATTTCCCAAAGAAAGGGCAAGATATCTATCATCTTTAGAAAGGCTCCATCCTACTACTCTATCTCCTTCATAAAAGTATTCTAAATCCCTTCCTGTTTTTAAATCCTTTACAATTAAAGCATAAACTCTTCTATCTCTTAATATTGGATTAAAGATTAAAAGATATTTATCTTTATTACTAAAAAAGATTTCAAATTCCAAATAGTCTTTTTGGCCACTTATAGTATATAATTTCTCCCTTTTGGGAAAGGTTAAAATATTGTATTCATACCACTCAGATAGTTGAATAAAGCCTCCCACTAAAAAGTTAAAAAAGTGAGTCTTTTCCATAATAAAGTTTCCTAAGGGAGATATAATTAAATCCTCTATTTTTTCAATTTGGGTTGTTAAAATTTTTGATCTTTCTTTTAAAGTATTTTCTTTATTATATGGGAAGGGAGTTTCTATATTTTTTGTAAAATCAAAAAGAGTTAGATAGGGCTCATTATTGACTCCAATTACTCTCCCTGAATCAAGGGGATAGAAATTTGTAACTAATATATTCTCTCCCTCTTTAACCACAGAAGATCTTACTCTAATCCTATAAATTTCCCTTTCCTCTTTTATATTGTATAAAATTAAAAAATCCCTTTGAGAGAAAAATAAAATATTTCCAAAAATTTTAAAGAAATTTACTGATTCATTACCCAATCTTATTACTTTTACCAAAGAAATATCTAAACCCTCTTGAGAAAGAGAGGGAGACCAAAATAGAAAGAAGAGAAGTATTGAAAAAACTCTTTTCATAATTCTTCTCCTTTTCCCTAAAAGATAGATATATTATACTGAAGAGATTTATAGAAAGGTGTGCTATAAATCACATTTTTATAAAATTTGCATTTTGAATTTGATAGAGATGATAATACAATCCTTTTTTTCTTAAAAGCTCTTGATGATTCCCCTTTTCTATTATTTTTCCTTTATGTAATACATAAATAGTATCTACATCCTGAATTGTGGAGAGTCTATGAGCAATAATAATGCTTGTTCTTCCTTCTACTATTTTCTTAAGAGCATCTTGAATAAGCTTTTCTGTTTCTGTATCAATATTGGAAGTTGCTTCATCTAATATAAGAATTTTGGGATCAGAAGCTAAAGCCCTTGCAAAAGCTAATAATTGTCTTTGTCCAGCAGATAAAGTTGCCCCCCTTTCCTGAACAGGAGTCTCATATCCTTGGGGAAGCTTTAAAATAAATTCTTCTGCATTAACTATTCTTGCTACTTCCTTTACTTTTTCATAGGATATATTATCTCTTTCTAATTTAATATTATGAAGAATATTTGTTGCAAAAAGATGAACATCCTGAAGGACTACACTTATTTGACTTCTTAATTCCTCCAAGCTAAGTTCTTTAATATTTATATCATCAATTAATATTTCTCCCCTTTGAATATCATAGAAACGAGTAATCAAATTTATAATAGAAGTCTTTCCTGCACCTGTTAAACCAACAAAAGCCACCTTTTCCCCAGGTTCTATAAAAAAAGAAACATCCTTTAAAACCCATTCTTTATCATATGCAAACCAAACATTTTTAAATTCTATTTTACCTTTTATTGTCTTCAATTTTATGGGTTTTTCAGGGGATTTAATTTTTATAGGCTCATCCAAAAGTAGAAAAATTCTTTCAGAAGATGCCATAGCATTCTGAAGAATATCATATTTTTCTGCAAGATCTTGAATGGGTCTGAAAAATAAGTCTAAATATGAAATAAAAAGAAAAAGCATTCCAAAACTTATTTGATTATTTAAAATTTGAATTCCACCAAAAAATATTAGAGCAGATACCACAAAACTTCCCAATGCACTAACCAATGGTCTAAAAATTGCATTAACAAATATAAATCTTAATTGGGCATTTAGTAAACTATTATTTATCTCCCTAAACTCCCTTTCATTTTCTTTTTCTCGAGTAAAAAGTTCTGTTATTCTTATTCCATTTATATGCTCCGCAAGATAGGCATTAACACGAGCCAATCTAATTCTAAAATCTCTATAAGCTTTTCTTGCATATTTTCTAAATACGAAACTCATGTATCCCACTATGGGAATTGATAAAATAACAATTGTTGCTAACTTCCAATTTAAGATAAACATAAATATACTTAATCCAATAATTAAAAAGATATCTACAACAACACTTGTAATTACAGAATTATACATTTCCTGAAGGGTCTCTGTATCATTAGTAACTCTTGTTACTAATCTTCCCACAGGATTTCTATCAAAAAAACTTATGGGAAGTCTTAAAATATGGCTAAAAATATCCCTTCTTATATCATAAATAATTTTTTGAGAGGTCAAATGAAGGAGATAAACTTGAATATATGTAAGAAGAAAAATCCCCAAGATAACAATAAAATATAACAAAGCAGATTCTTTAAGAACTTTAAAATCCCATGCCCTTAATATTTTCTTATCCTCTATGGGAATTTTTTCCAAATCCTTTTCTAATATATAAAAAATATTGTTATATTTTTTAATGGGGTATTTTTTTAATAACCTTTCCCAATCATCATCTTTAATCATTTCCCTTCTATTTTCATCAATTAGATAGACCTTCTCCTCTTTATTCTGAATTTTTACCATATTAAAAGGATTTATACATGTATCAATGGCATTTTTAATAATATATGGATTTAAAAGTTTTCCTATTGTTATTAAAAATATAAGAATTATAGCTAAGATAATTCCCCTTATATGAGGCTTTGCATATTTTAAAAGCCTTTTCATCAAGCGAGAATCATAGGCTTTTCCTAATATCTCTTGTTCTTCAAAGTAATCCCTCATAGTTTCTCCTCCAATTCTGACTCCAATTGCTGTTCTTCATATAACCTTGCATAAAACCCACCATATCTCATTAATTCCCCATGATTTCCCCTTTCAATTATCCTTCCATCTTTTAAAACAATAATCTCATCTGCCTCTTGAATTACTGATAATCTCTGAGCAATTATAATAAGGGTCTTATTCTTCTTTATTTTCATTAAGTTATTGAGAATTTTCTTCTCGGTATGGGCGTCTACTGCAGATAAAGCATCATCCAATATAAGAATTGGAGGATCTATAGCCAATGCCCTTGCCAAAGCAACCCTTTGTTTTTGTCCTCCTGATAGGGTAATTCCCCTTTCTCCCACAATAGTGTTTAATCCATCTGGAAATTCCTTTAGATCTTCATCTAAAGCAACAATCTCTATTAATTCCTTTATTTTCTCATCAGAAATCTCTAAATTTCCAAACCTTATATTATTGGCAATGGTATCAGAAAAAAGAAAATTATCCTGAGGAACAAATCCAATATTTTTCCTTAAGGAATCAAGGGAGAGCTTCTTTATAGGAATATCATCAATTAAAATCTCCCCTTCTTTTATATCAAACAATCTTGGGATAAGACTTACAAGAGTTGTTTTTCCAGATCCCACAGGACCTGTTATTCCCAAAAACTTTCCAGGAGTAATCTCAAAGGATATATCCTCTAAAACCCAGGAATTATTGGAAAAATAGGAAAAGTAAACATTCTTAAATTTAATCCTACCCTCTAATTTTTCTTTATGAATAGCATCTTTACAATCCCTAATCTCAGGAATCTCATCGAGAACTTCATTTATTCTCTCCAAGGAAGCCTTTCCCCTCTGAAAAACATTTACAACTTGACCCAATGCAGCCATAGGCCATATTAAAAGTCCTATATATCCATTAAAGGCTATAAAATCTCCGAGAGAAATCTCCCCTTTTAAAACTGATAAACCTCCAAAATAGAATATAATTAACACACAAAAACCTGCTAAAAATTCTATGGATGGGAACATAAATCCCCAAACTCTTACTAATTTTATATTTCTATTTAAAAGATCCTTAGCCTTTTCCAAAAACTTTTTCAATTCTCCTTCTTCCTGAACATAGGCCTTTACAACTCTAATTCCCGCAATAGTTTCCTCAACTTTATCAGTTAATTGAGCAAATCCATCTTGAACATATTTAAATCTATTGTGGGTAATCCTTCCAAAAAAGAATATCGATAAAGTTATTAAGGGAAGAGGAATTAATAAATATAAAGTAAGTTTTAGACTTATGCTTAAAAGAAAAGCAATGCTTAATATTCCTAAGAATAGGGTATCGAAGAACATAATAACACCAAAGCCAAAAACTTCTCTTA
This sequence comes from uncultured bacterium, assembly GCA_938034905.1. Classification (GTDB taxonomy): domain Bacteria; phylum Dictyoglomota; class Dictyoglomia; order Dictyoglomales; family Dictyoglomaceae; genus NZ13-RE01. The sequence continues at coordinate 9,572 of CALHLF010000044.1, forward strand.
CCGCATTTAGATCGTTGGTAGCTAATGCCATTAATTCTCCAGTCTTATGATAATTAAAATAATTTATTGATAGTTTTTGGAGATGGGAAAAGTATTTATCTCTAATCTTTGCTTCAAGCTTTCTTGAGGTGGGAATTATAGACATTCTCCAAAAATATCTAAACAAAGCTGTCAATACAGCAAAAAGAATAAGAAGAAGTGAATAAATAGAAATTTCTCTTACTCCAAAATAGCCCTGCCTTAATTTATCAACTCCCCACCCAAGAAATTTAGGAATTATAAGCTGAAATATATCTGTAAGAAGAAGGGCTAAAACTCCTTTTATGTAATTTCCCTTATATTCCCATAAAAACCCTTTTATATGTCTTAAAAGTGGCCTCTTTATCATACAACTTAAAAATTTTATATTATTTATCTGAAATTGAAAAGTAAAAACTTTATTTTATTGACAATTTTTCCTAAGTGTGATACCTTTTTAATTAAATTGGTATTTAAATGGCATAAACTGGTAAAAAAGGAGAGAATTTTGTGGAAATATCTCCACTAATAAAAGAAAGGATTAAAGATGAAATTTTGAAATTTATTCAAAGAAACAGAAGAGAAGAATACGTTAGAATTCCCTCGGAAAGAGATTTAGCAAAAAAATATAACGTTAGTAGAACCACTATTCGTTCTGTTATAAAAGAACTTATAAATAGTGGTTTAATAATCCAGATTCAAGGAAAAGGAACATATATACTTCCAAAACCAAAGGAAAAGAATATCCATATAATATATTCCCCTGATATAAAGAAAAATGATCCCTTTTATACAAAATTTTTCTTAGAATTAACAACTATCTCCTCGAAGGAAGATATAAATATAACATTTATCAATATTGATAATCTACCTCCAAAAACAAATATTCCCCTAATTGTGGTGGGTCTTATCGGAGAAGATATTATGAAAAAAATAAAGGAATTTTATAATGTTATCATCACTATTGAACAATATTTGAGTCAAGATGAGATAATTCAAGTATCTATTGATGATTACAAAATTGGATGGACTGCAGGAGATATCTTAATAAAATATGGCTATAAAAATTTAATTCACTTAGCAGGTCCCGAGAAATATACTGCTCCCTATTTAAGAAAATTAGGCTTTATTGATAGACTAAAAAATGAAAAGAGAGTCTCTTATGAAATTATTGAAGGTAAAATGAATTGGAATTCTGGATATGAGCTTGGTGAGCTTATTCTCCAAAGATTTAATGATATTAAGGCTCCTTTGGGCGTATTTACAGCTAATGATTGGATGGCTATAGGATTAATACAAAGGCTAAGAGAAAATAAGATAAAAATTGGAGAGGAAATTTCTATTATAGGTTGTGACAACATACCCTTAGCAAGCGAAGTAGTTCCACCTCTTACCACCTTCGATTGGAATGTAAAAAGTATTATATTGGAGATTATTCATATGATTAATACTATATATTCTGGAAAAACCTTACAAAACAAAAGAATTTTAATTCCAGCAAAATTAATTGTAAGAGAAACTTTAAAAAAGGTACCATCTTTAGATATTTAAAATCACCTTTGAGATATAAGAATTAGGATTTATCGTTGACAAAATTTGTTTTGAATGATAAGATTAAACTGGCATTAAATTGGTTTAAAAGTGGTTTAAATTCATCAAGGAGGTGATAAGAAAAATTATAAATTCTCCCCCTTCAGAGTTATTAATCTCTATGAAAGGAGGATTCTTTTAAATGAGAAGAGGTTTAATTATTTTAGCTTTAACCCTTTCTTTAATAGTTTTTTCTCTAACCTCTGCTCAAGCCACAAAGATAACTATTTGGTGCTCTGAAAAACAGGTGGATATTCTCCAGAGATTAGGAGAAGAATTTAAGGCGAAATATGGAGTTGCTGTCGAAGTTCAATATGTGGAGTTTGGATCTATTAAACCCAATTTCTTAACTGCTGCTCCTCAAGGTAAAGGTGCAGATATAATTGTAGGAGCTCACGATTGGGTAGGAGAGTTAGTAGTAAACGGATTATTGGAACCAATTCCTGAATTTAAAGATATAAAGCAATTCTATGAAACTTCTCTTAAAGCCTTTTCTTATGGTGGAAAACTCTATGGTTTACCCTATGCTATGGAAGCTATCGCTTTAATTTATAATAAAGATTACGTTAAAACCCCACCCTTAACCATGGAAAGTTTGATTACTACAGCAAAAAGAATAAACACTGCATATAAAGGTAAAGTAAAGGGATTTGTCACCAGTGCAGCAGAATTTTATTATGTAGCACCTGTCATTTTTGGATATGGAGGATATGTATTTAAAGACACCCCTGCAGGGCTTGATGTATCTGATATTGGACTTGCAAATCCTGGGGCTGTAAAGGGTGTAAAATTGTGGAAAAGATTAGTAGATGAGGGACTTTTAAGCCCTGGAGATAACTATCAGATAATGGATTCTTTATTCAAAGAGGGTAAGGCAGCAATGATTATAAATGGACCTTGGGCAGTCAAAGCCTATAAAGATGCAGGTGTAAATTATGGAGTAAGTGTTATTCCTAATTTAGAGGCAAAGGTTCCTGCAAAACCATTTGTTGGTGTACAAGGATTTATGGTAAATTCAAAATCACCAAATAAAGTTCTTGTTAGAGAATTTCTTATAAGCTTTATTTCTACAAAGGATACCATGTATAAGATTTATCTTGCAGATCCAAGAATTCCTTCAAGAAAGGATGTTCTTGCCCTTGTAAAAGATAATCCCGATATCGTTGGATTCACAAAGAGTGCTTCCAATGGAATACCAATGCCCAATGTCCCAGAAATGGCCGCAGTGTGGGGTGCCATGAATGACGCCCTTAATTTAGTAGTAAATGGAAAGGCAACCCCAGAAGATGCCCTTAATAATGCAGTAAAAACAATAAAAGCTCAAATTAAAAAGTAAAATTTCTATTTAAGGACCCAAGGGGTATTCTCTTGGGTCCTTATTTTTAGGAGGGAGAATTTGGTGATTAAAGTATTAAAAATCTTTTTATTATTTTTATTAGCATTATTTAATGCTATTTTTTTATTATTTGGAATTTATCTTATTCGAAATGCCTATTATGAGATTGGAATTGTTCTTCTTTCTGCCCTTATACTCATAGACTTCTTCATTTTTAATCCCAAAGCCTATCCCTATAGATATACGATTCCTGCTCTTATTTTCTTGTTTCTCCTTGTTCTTTATCCTATTTATTTTACCATTAAGACTGCCTTCACCAATTTTGGAACGGGACATATATTTACAAAAGAGGAAGCTATTGAAAGGCTTCTTTATGATCCCAACTACACCTACATCTTAGAAGAAAAACCTATAAAGTTTAAGATATTTTCAGTCTTCAAAGATCAACAGCCTACAGACGATTTTTTAATAATTTTTGAAATTGACAAGAAATATTATGTGGGAGGTGTTCCCCTCCCAAGTAAACAAAGGGGGAGAGAAATTCTCTTAAGAGAAGAAAGACTCGTAAAGATAGAGGATAAAAACTTTAAGTTAAATGGAAGATTCTTTGAGATTTCTCCTTATCCCTTTAATCTTTCTAATATAGATTTGATTTCAACATCAGATAAGGTGTATAAATCTCTTTATATGTTAGAAGATCCTGAGCTGGAAAAAAACCTTTCCTTTTTCACATTGATTATTCAAAAATATTTGATTCAAACAGAATATATTGAGGGAGAAACTGGAAAAATCTTAGGAGTAAAAGTAGATAATGATGGAAGGTGGAAATTCTTTTTTATAGACAGGCTTTATAGGCTTTCCTATGAGGATATTAGAGAAGATGGTAAGATTAAGACAAAACTTGTAATTGTTAATACAAAAACTAAAAAACCTATTATTGAGGAAAAGGGCTCCTTTTTTGATCAAGATGAAAAAGGAAATAAAATTTTTCTTATAGGATATACTGCCTTCATTGGATTTGAAAACTTTTCAAGGATTTTAACTGATGAGCAAATCTCAGGACCATTCTTTAGAGTGTTTCTATGGACAGTTCTTTGGTCCTTATTTACTGTTTTATTTTCCTTTTCTGTAGGACTTTCCTTTGCTCTGATACTTAATAATAAGAAATTAAAGTTTAGAAATATTTATAGAACTTTACTTATTATCCCCTGGGCAATTCCCTATTTTATATCGGTTTTAACTTGGAGAAATGGAATTTTCAATGAAACCTATGGTATTCTTAATAAAATTATTCTTCCCTTCTTAGGAATTGAACCTATAAAATGGTTTAATGATCCCTTCTGGGCTAAGGTTATTTGTTTAACTGTAAATACTTGGCTTACCTTCCCATATATGATGACCGTTTCCTTAGGAGCCCTCCAGGGAATACCTGATGAGCTTTATGAGGTTGCAGCAATTGATGGGGCAGGAAAGTGGAATAGATTTTGGTATATTACCTTCCCATTACTTCTTACAGTTGTTGCTCCTTTACTTATTAGTAGTTTTGCCTATACCTTTAACAACTTTACTCTTATTTACCTTTTAACTGCTGGTGGTCCTCCTATGGTGGGGGCGACAACTCCTGCAGGACATACAGATATTTTAATTTCCTACGTATATAAATTAGCTTTTGAGGGGAGAGGGCAAGAATTTGGCTTTGCAAGTGCCATAGCTATTCTCATCTTCTTTTTAGTTGCAGGAATAAGCCTCATAAACTTTAAGTTGTCAGGAGCTTTTGAAGAGATAAGAGGTGAGCAATAATGGTTGGGGAAGGAAGAAAAAATTTATTAACCCATTTAATTCTTTGGATTGTTATTCCCATAATTCTTTTTCCTATAATTTGGGTGGTATCAACTTCTATAAGAAGAGATGAGGCTGCTTTCTCAACAAAACTTTTTTCTTCGAGATTAACTCTCCAACACTATATAGATTTAGTGGCCCCTGAGAAAAATATTCCTGTTCTTATTCAGGAAATTCAAAATT
>CALHLF010000045.1 GCA_938034905.1 uncultured bacterium
CCTGAAGGAGATTGTAATAAGTTTTCCAAAAATTAAGCTCTACCTCCCTTTTTGTATTTTCAAAATTAATTTCTGCCTGTCTTACTGAAATTTCTGCCCTTTTTAAACTTGTATTCTTCGAACCACCATCAAGAATTGGAATACTAAAGGAAAAACTAAACTTCCAAGTATCAGAAGAGGATAGTTGGCTTTCCCCTAAATTCTGCTTAAATCCAAAACTTATTGCATAATTCTGGGTATCAAAGGAAATATTATAGGAGGAATTGCCTGAATTATAGATTCCATTTAAAGAAAGAACCCAAGAAGGAAGTCTTGCTTCCTTTATGCTTAAATTAGCTTTTTCAAGACTCAATCTGGCATTCTTTATAGTAAGATTCTCATTATATAAAATATTAAGAAGATCTTCAGCTTTTTCATTAAATGGTTCAAAGGAAACATAAAATTTCACAGGAATTCTTTCCAACTTAACTCCAAGGAAATTCTCCAATGCTTTATAAGAAATTTCTAAATTATTCCTTGCAGAATTAAGACTTATTTCAGAAAGTTTTTCCCTCTGTCTATAATCAAATAAAGTAATCTCTGATATAACCCTATCTTTAAATTGTTTCTCTGCTACCTCCCTTTGCTTTTTTGCAAGCTTATAACTTTCTTCTAAAATTCTTAGTTTTTCTTGAGCAAGATAAATATTATAGAAATATTGGGTAAATTGATAATATAAATTTTGAAAATTTGATTTTAGATTATTTTTAGCCTGCTCCAAATCAATATAACTTGATTCCAGTTGAATTCCTGCTTTTCCAAAGGGAAGAAGAACCTGAGAATAATTTATAGATAAATTTCCCGTTTTTATTTCAGCTAAATCCTTTGAATAACTATATCCTCCTTGAGCGTTTATCTGAGGTTTAAAGGTTGCCTGCGCTAAATGATAACTTTGAATAGCATTTTCATATTGAGCTTGATAAATTTGCCATAAAGGAGCCTTTTGAAGAAGAGGAAGAAGAGCTTCAAAAGTCAAAAAACTTTCTCCATAGGAAAAAGATATTAATAAAATTAAAGAAAAAAATAGGATTTTCCTATACATGACTAATCTCCCTTTTCTTATCCTCTATATCAATTATCCTCCCATCTTGCATACGGACAATCTTTTCTGCATACTCTGCAATATCCCTCTCATGGGTAACTAATATAATTGTGAGATTTTCTTCTTTATGAAGTCTGCTTATAAGATCCATTATCTCATGGCTTGATTTACTATCTAAATTTCCTGTAGGTTCATCTGCAAGAAGAATAGCAGGATTTATTATAAGAGCCCTTGCTATTGCTACCCTTTGTTGTTCTCCTCCAGAAAGCTGAGTTGGTCTATGATTTATTCTGGTAGATAATCCCATTCTTTCTAATATCATTCTTGCCTTCTCTCTTCTTTCCCTTGGAGAGAGTCCTTGATATATTAAAGGAAGTTCCACATTTTGAATTGCTGTATATCTTGGAAGAAGATAAAAACTTTGAAAAACAAAGCCTACCTTTCTATTTCTAATTTCAGCTAAATCATTATCAGAAAGTCCTGAAACATCCCTCCCTTCAAAATATATTTTCCCTGAGGTAGGCCTATCGAGACATCCCATAATATGCATCATTGTAGATTTACCTGATCCTGAGGGTCCCATTATCGCGATAAAATCTCCCTTTTTAACCTTTAAAGATACCCCTCTTAAAGCAATGGTTTCCACCCCATCCATCTTATAAATCTTTACCACATCCTCAAGAATTAATATATCCTCCATTCCCATGATCACATCCTTTCTAAAGTTTTCAGCTTCTTTAATTATATGACATTAAATTGAAAACTTTATTTCATTTTTAAGGGATTTGACAAATAGTATATAATAAATGTAAAATTAATTATAATTGTGGGGGCGTAGCTCAGCGGGAGAGCGCTTGCTTCGCATGCAGGAGGTCGTGGGTTCAAATCCCATCGCCTCCACCAAAATTTTTAAAATCTTATGATAATTTTTTAATAAAATGTATTCTGGGGGTGCATTATAATGAAGATAAAACCCTCAAAAGAAAATGGAGATTTATCCATTATAACCGCGTTAACTTTTGGTCTTCTTATAACATCATTAGTTTTTCTTATTTTAACATCAACAATTAACGAAAGCTTTTTTGCAAGAAGAGATCAGGCAAAGGATCAAGTATTAAACGCAGCACAATCAGGAATAAAAAATGTTCTTTCTGTTGCCCACTGGAGAATACAAGAAGAATTACCAAAGAAAAGAATTTCAGAAATTAATCAAAATTATCTAAATAATTTACTTTCACAAAATAACTTATCTTCAATTATTTCAAGTATTTATTACCAGACTCATCAACTTGATCCCACAACCTCTTATACAATTTTAAATTATTCCTTTTCTCTTCTAAGTTATTCCACCAATGTATCAGGCATAAATACAAGAATATCTTATACCTATGTATATACTATAACCTCAAGGGGAGAAAAGGTAGACTTTAATCCAAGACTAAGTCTAACAATAACAACAACGGGGAAAATAGAAGGAAGTGTCTTTGTAGAAAATTTTGCACGTTTTGCCCTTTTTACTAATAATCATAGGCTTCCTAATGGAACAAATGTATGGTTTACATCAAGAACAATTTTTAGGGGACCTGTTCATTCCAATAGTGAGCTTGCCTTTGCTTATACTCCTACATTTACCGATCAAGTTTCTTCATCAGCAAATACTGCCCTTTTCTATAATAATGGAAACAATAGAAGATTAAATGCAGATAGTAATCCTCCCAATGATACTCCTATATTTCAAAGGGGATTTATAAGGGGAGTACCTCAGATAAATTTACCTTCAAGTACCGATACTCAACTTTCCGCATCCCTTGGTGGAACATATACAGGAACTTTCCCAAATGAAAATCAAAGGAATCAATATATAAGGCAGATGTTAGGACTTTCTGTAAATAATAATCCTCCTCCCAATGGAATATATACTCAAACTATTTTAAATGGTGGAGGAATATACATTCAGGGAGATGCGACAATTCAATTTGGTATAGATCCTCAAAATAGAGCAGTATACACCATTACTCAAGGAAGTAATACTTATATTTTTACCATTGATGATGCTCAAAATAAAACCTTTGTAAAAATTGGAACAAATACCATAGAGATTAATGGTCTTCCCAATGGGGTTATATATGTAAATGGACAGGTTAATAGCGTAAATGGGATTATTCAGAGAAATCAAAAAATAACATTATGTGCAAGAAACAACATTACTATTAATAACCATATTAAATATGAAGATGATCCATTAAATAATCCTAATGCTGTAAATATTTTAGGAATCCTATCAGAAAATGGAAATATATTAATAGATCCACCCTCTACTCATTCTGATGCAGATCCTTCTACTCCTGACTTAGATTTAGAGATTGATGCAACGTTAATGGCTCCAAATGGTATAGTTCAAGTGGTAAATTATGATACTCGAAGTCCACGAGGAAATGTAATCCTCACGGGTGGAATAATATCAAATTTCTATGGAGCTTTTGGAACCTTTGGAGCAGGAGGAACTCCAAGGACTGGTTATGGAAGAGAATTTTGGTATGATTATCGGATGAGAGAAGGATATGCTCCTCCATTCTTTCCAACAACAGGAAGAACCATATTGAAAGAAGGAAGCATTGAGGATCCCAGATGGTTAAAAATAGAGAAATGGGAGGAGAAGTGGGAATAATGAAAATTAAAAAAATTTATATAATTCTAATCGTGATCTCAATATTAATCTTAATCTTTGCTTTTAATCAAAAATCTAAAGAACATAGAGAAGGAACAAATAGAAATATAATTGAGAAAAGTTTAAATAAAGAGAAAGAGGTAATTTTGGAGACCCAAAAGGAAACCCTTGAAAGAGAAGAAACTAAAGAAGAGAGAGTAAAAAAAATGTATGAACTGATGCCTCCCAGTGAAACTATTGTAGAGTAGCTTTGGAGGTAAGAAACCATGAGGGGAGAAAAGGGATTTTCGCTAATTAGTTTGATAATTGTAATGAGCATTCTCCTTATTGTTTTTACAGGAGCAACAAACTCAATTATAATGGGATATATAATGAAGAAGAGAATAGATGACAGGATCGAGGCTCATAGAATAATAAGGGATCAATTGGAGAATTTAAAAGTCTGGCTTCAAATAAGATCAAATTTTTATAGTTTAGTGGAGAATGATAAATGGGCTGCAATTCCTGCAACTCCTGCTATTCCCCATGTAAGACCTGCAATTCCAGCAGAACCACCTTCTCAAAGGGTATATACAAATTTTGAAGGAAATATCTTAATTAAAGGAAGACCAAAATATATAGAACAATTTTTAGTAAAGGATTTAACGCCACCTCCTCCCAATCAGAATAAGATAATTGCTAAGAGAGTCATAATAAGAATATATTACGCAAATTCCCAAGGAAACTATATAGATACTATAAGACATAAAGAGCCTCCTGGATCTGGATATATTAAAAGATTTGAAAATCCTTTGGCAGAGTTATCGGAAATAATTCAAAATCCAAGTCCTGGAGATTAATAATATGAAAAACAAAGGATTAACACTAATTGAACTCCTTATATCCATAACAATACTTTCTATAATTTTATTTGTCTTAACTCAAATATGGTTAACGATCCAAAGGGATGCTCTTTTACATAGAATTGATGGAGAATTAGAAAGAGGAGTCTCTTTAGCAATTTCCCATTTAAAATCTGATATCACAAAGGCATTATTTATATATCCACCAGGTTTTGCCATTAATCTAGTGGATAATTCAGGAAGCAATTATGGATTTGGAACCTTTACGACTTTTTCTACTGGAACTCAGGCCTTGGTATTAGTGGTCCCTGTAGAAGGTAATCTTTATAAATTTAATATTTACATAACAAGGGCAAGAACAGGCTCCTTCTTTGATTCTTCAAATCCCAACGCAAGATTTCTATTAAGATATTCTACAAATCTTTCTTGGACTCCCATTTATTCTTCAGGAAATATTACTAATTTAATAAACTATTTTACTTTTTCATCAACTAATAAACCTATTCCTTTATCAGACTATTTAGATGACAATGGATTTAGGATAAAATATTTTTATCTTGATCTCCTACCAGGACACAGTAATGATTATTCCTTTTTTGAATTAACCCCTGCCAATTATACCATAGGAAAGAAGGTTCAATTGGTAGATATCAATATCAAAGCAAAAAGAAGATTTGGTAATTTTCAAAGAGAAAGAACCACTACAATAACTTTAGCACCATCTACATTTTAATTACAAAGGTATTTCCTTTAGAATCTTTGAGAGTAACTTTTCTCTCAAGGGAATTTATTTTTTCCAATCTATACTCGCCAATTTTATTTCCTTCTTCCAAAACAAAGCTTTTACTTTCATCCTTTGTTTCCAATATAGCTAATTTTCTATTGGATTCTAATATTCCCCTTAAATAATATGGTGGTTCCTTTATAATCTCTTTTTTTACTTCAACTGATGTAGAAAATACCTTCTCAGATACTGTTTCTTTTCCCTTCGATTTTTCTTCTTTAATTAAAGGTTCAAAGGGATCTAATCTTCCCAATTTCAAATTCTTAACTTCATTTATCTCTGTCTTAACAAAATTTTTAATCTCCTTTTTATCTTCCTCAATATTTTTTTCCTCTATATAGGTTATAGGCTTTGCAGGAATCTCATAATCTAATATATAAATCTTTTCTTCCATTTTAAGAAGGGTATATATGTTTAATGAAATAGATAAAGATGTAGTAATAAGGATTAAACCTCCCCAAATTTTCTCCCTCATCTTTTATTCCTCCTCTAATAAATAAATTTCAAGCTTTCCATTAAAATTTAATAAAATTCTATCAGATTCTAGATTAAAATGGGTAATTTTATAATTTAAAAATTTTATAGGATAATTTTGTAGTTCAAGATCTTGAAAGAAGGTTAATAATTCTTGATATCTTCCAGCAAGTTGAAAGTTTAAGGGAATTCTTTTAATTTTTAAAGGAAAATTCTCAGGAAGATTTGGAACATCTTGAACTTCTTCTGGGATTATAGAAAAGGATAAAATATTATGTTTCTTAAGTAAAATTGCAAGTTCCTTAAGAAAGATTGAAAAGCCCTTTTTATCAAAGGCTTTTTTTCTTCCCTCCAACAATAAATTTTCCCTCTCTTTTGATAAAATATTTAAAGTATCCTTTAGTTTACTAAGTTCGTCAATAATATTTGTCATTTCCCTTTTCATAGATTTTAAATCCCTTTCTTCCTTTATCAAATTTGAATAAGAAGGAATTAACATTAATACTATTCCCAATAATAGGATAACAAAAAATATTATTACATCTATCTTCTTCATTTTATAACCGCCAAAATTCTAAAATTTTGAACCATTCTATTTCCTATTTCTATTAGATTTGAGTTTTGTAAATTTACATCCTTAAAGACATTTGAATAGGAAAGAGAAATTAAAAAGTCCGCGACTCCTTCGCTATCAAGGCTATATCCCTGAAGGAATATTTTATTATCTTCTGAAATCTCTAAATCTGACAACCAAACATTTACAGGAGTAATTTTAGATAAATCTTTTAAAAAATAAGGAGGTGATAAGATTTTATTATAATTTAAATTTTCTATCCAAGTTTTTAATCCTTCATTTACAGAAATTCTTTCCTGAACAATTTTTCTTAACTCTTCTAATTCTCCCCTTCTTTGATTTAGAGTTTGCTTTAAAAACAATTTTTCCCTTCTTATCCCATTAAGTTGAAGATTAAGATAGAAATTTGCTGAGAGAACAATTATAAGAGCTAATATTCCTGCAAGAAGAGATTTTAAAAGATCTTCCCTCTTTAGAGCTATTTCTTCAGGAAGAAGATTTAAATGGGGAATTAAGATAAATCTTTGAGGATCAATGGAAACTCCAATACTTGGAATCCATAAATTTTTATTTAAACTTACGGGAAAATCAGAAAAAGCATCCCCAATGTGATTCAATATGGGAATTGATTCCTCACCCTCTCCAACAACTATTATCTCCTCCAATTCAAAGGGGAAGGTAGAAAGATAAGTTCTTATTTCATCTACATACGAAAGAAAACTTGTATTTACTGCTATATTTTCATAAAAGGAAAAATCTGAAGCTCCAATACTCATATTGTATATACCAAAAAGCCTTCCTTTATTAAAAAGATAGACATCTGAAACATCATATCCTACAAATATAACACAAATATTTTTTGAAAAATCATAATTTTCATAGGCTAATCCCCTGAGGGATGAGAGGGATGAAAATTCTATATATTTTAATCTTAAATTTAGTTCATGGGAGATATTTTTCCATAAATCTATAATACTTTTAGGATAGGTTAAAACTAATGTCCTTATTTTCTCTTTATCTTGATAAATAACAGAAAAACTTAAACCCATTGTTTCTTCTCTAAAGGAGATAAGTTCCTCTAATTCATCAAGAATATTTTCCCTTAATTCCTTTAATGGAATTTTTGGAAATTCCATTAATCTTGGACAAAACTCCTTTGTCTCCATAGTGACATATAAATCCTTTTCTTTAATATTGTTTTTTTCCAGTCCCTCTTTTAAAACTTGAGATATTTTATTTTCACTTCCCCTACTCCACCATTCCTCCTTTATTTCCAAAATAAAGGAATTTTTAATTTTTAAATTTTTCCTTTCCCAAAAACTTTCTAAAACCCTTATTCTTCCATCCATTAAATGGAAGCTAAGCATTAGTCCTCACTCCATAAAGTTATGGTTATTGTATAGGGAGAACTTGTTCCACTTCTTGTTCCTTCCATCGATAGTGTTCTTGTCCAAAGATCCACTGTTCCTATGGATAAAAGTTTAAAATTTGGATTATCCCATAATAAAGTAGTAGTATATCTTCCTGAAAAATCTGTCTGGGTTATTATTCCTGAGTAGGTATAGGTGCCTGTTGAAGGGTTAAACCAGATTAAGCTATAAATAGCAATTTCTGCTCCTCCCTCCGCAAGGTAAAGAGCCTGCTTCTCTCCAATTTGTGCCCCAACCTTTCTAATATTTCCCTCCCAAATATTAAGAACCCCAGTCATAACTAAACTGAGTATAACAAAAATTAATAAAACTGCAATTAGAATTTGACCCTTTTTCATGGTGAGATGGAGTTTTTAGAGCCTGGAGTACAATAGGAGCGATATATAGAGATAGAATAATTTATAATAGTGCTACTTCCCCAATTGGAAGGATCCTGAGAGGTATCAGTATAAGATATTCTTTCCAAAGAATAATAATAATTCCCAGAAGGATAGCCTCCCCAAGAATATGAATAAATTACCTGATCTACTACTCTTCCAGTTGTATCTCTAAGAACTACAGATCCTGATGTATTATTTAAAGGAGAATTTCCTCCCCCAAGACCCCTTTGTTGTGTTCTTAAATAAATATAAGATGGTGGCATATTATACCAATTATTTATTTGTGACCCACTTCCTCCAATTATTGCATAGCTTCCAGGAGATAGATTAAATCCCCCTACAACATTGCTTGTTATTCTATTGTTATTTATACTCCAATTTTGGATATTTATAGTCTGTTCAGATGCATTGTAAAGCTCCACAAATTCCATATTAATCTCTGCACGTAGTGTTCCATTTTTATCTATCCTACATGGATAATACATGACTTCACTTATAAGGATAATAGGAGAAGATAGGCAATAGACAGAAATACTTCCCGTAGTATAATTAATATATGGATAATCATCCCAATTTGAAGGATCCTGAGACGAACCTTCAATAGATTTTCTCATAAGAGAATAATACGTATTTCCAGAATGTTTCCCACCCCATTTATCATTATATTGTACCCTATCTATAACCCTATCGGTATTATCTCTAATCTCTACAGTATCGCCATTATTACCAAGAGTTCCTCCTCTGCTACCTAAACCAGAACTATTCGTTTCAAGAACTATTGTATTAGAAGGAACATTATAATGAGAAGGAAGATTTGAGCCATTAGATCCTATTAAAGCACTCCAACCTGGAGGAAGATTAAAACTTCCTAACCTTACACTGCTAATTGTATTACCATTAACTTTCCAGCCTTGAAGATTTAAAGTATAATTTGTTCCATTGTAAATTTTAACAAACTCCATAAGATTTTCTGAAACATTATTTCCTCTTCTGTCCCGTCCTGCAGGATCATACATTATTTCAGTTATAACAATACTTCCAGGAATAGTCTCAGCTCTCAGGGAAATTGTTGAAGCGTATTTCTGACCATTTTCCATTACAACGGTTATAGATAATGTTCTTATATTGGATGTTAAAGTGGTATAT
>CALHLF010000046.1 GCA_938034905.1 uncultured bacterium
AAATACAGGTGTAACTATAGATCATGATTGTAAAATAGGGAATTTTGCTCATTTAGCTCCTGGAGTAAATTTGGCTGGTGGGGTTTTAGTGGAAGAAGGAAGTTTTTTAGGTATCAATAGTTCAGTTATTCCTTATAAACGTATAGGGAGATGGTCTATTGTCGGTGCAGGTGGGGTTGTAATTCAAGATGTTCCTGAGTTTACAACTGTGGTTGGAGTACCAGCAAAACCTATCAGATATTAAAATATTCCTATCTAAATTTGTAGAACTATTTATCTTAGTAAATAGATTCTTTAAACTTTTAAGGAGTCGTAAAAGATGGGAAATATCGAAGAAGGATTAAGGTGGCTTGATCAGGCCGAAGCTGATGTGAAAACAGCGAAAGATTGTCTTGAAGATGGTAACTATTATGCTACTACCTTTTTCTCCCAGCAAGCTGCTGAAAAAGCTTTAAAGGGTTTTCTTTATGCCCAAGGATATCGAGCTCTTATAACCTATTCTGTTCTTGAACTTCTTGAAGAATCTTCTAAGATTCAATATGAGTTTAATCGGCTCTTAGATAAAGGAAAAGAGTTAGATAGGCATTATATAGGTTCTAGATATCCTAATTTTTACCCTTTAGGAGCACCATATAATTTTATACAGAGGAGACTGCTAAAAGGTGCTTAAGCTATGCCGAGTCAATATTGAACGAAGTGAAGAAATATTTGAGAAAATAAAAATATACACTCAACGGGTAGTTGAGCAATTGAAGCCTCAATTTGTAATTCTCTTTGGTTCTTTTGCTCGCAAGGACATTAATGAGGGATCAGATGTTGACATTTTAGTGGTTGCAGATTTTAAAGAATCTTTTTTAGATAGAATTAAACTTCTTCTTGATTTGAACGATAATATTGGACTTCCTCTTGAGCCTATAGGTTACACTCCTGAAGAGTTTCAAGAGATGCAAGAAAAGGGGAATCTCTTCATTCAAGAGGTTCTTGGTACAGGTATTCTTCTTTATATTAATGATAGTAACAAACAATGATGAGAAAGTAAGAGGGATATACTTAGCCTCGTAAAATTAATATTTTAATGATATAATTTAAAAGTAATTAAGATCAAAGAGAAGATGATACTAAAATGAGAATCAGAAAATCAGCTCTCCCATTAAAAAATATAAAGAATCTTATTTTAAGAGCTAAAGATATTCTTGAAAGATATAATAACATTGTTTTTGCTTATCTCTTTGGAAGCTTAGCTAAGGGAAGAGTCTCACCTATAAGTGATATAGATATGGCTGTGTATCTTAAAGATACAGAAAATCTATTAGAAGTTAAATTAGAAATTTTTTCTTTACTTAGTGAAGCTTTAAAAACAGATGAAATTGAGTTAGTTATACTTAATTCTGCACCACTACCTTTAAAGGCAAAAGTAATACAGAGTGAGAAAGTGCTTGTTGATAAAGATCCTCCTTTGAGGTATTCTTTTGAATCCTTAACACTAAGAGAATATTTTGATTTTTCTATAAAGGAAAGGGAAATTTTTAATAGGAGATACAATCTTGGTAGATAAAAAATTTGATAATAAGAAGGAGAAAAATTATGAATATGCCAAAAATTCCTATGTCCGCACCGGATTTAGATGAGAGGGATTATAAAGAGGTATTAGAGGTTTTAAAATCTGGAAGATTAGCTTTAGGTCCTAAAGCAGAGGAGTTTGAAAAGTTAATGGCAGAGTATGCTGGAGTAAAACATGCTATTGCCGTAAGTTCTGGAACAGCAGGTTTGCATATTTTAGTTAAAGCTTTAGGGATTGAAGAAGGGGATGAAGTTTTAGTTCCATCTTTTACCTTTTGTGCCAGTGTAAATGTGATTTTATATGAGAAGGCCAAGCCTGTTTTTGTGGATATAGAGCCAGAGACTTACAATTTAGATCCTGAGGATTTAGAGAGAAAAATTACTAAAAAAACAAAGGCTATAATGGTTGTGGATGTTTTTGGTCATCCAGCAGAATGGGATGAAATATTGCAAATTGCAGAAAAGTATAATTTAAAAATAATTGATGACTCCTGTGAAGCATTGGGGGCAGAGTATAAGAGTAAAAAATTAGGTCAATTTGGGGATGGGGCATGTTTTGCCTTTTATCCCAATAAACAAATAACTACTGGAGAAGGAGGAATAATAGTAACAAATAATGATGATATAGCAAAGATAGCAAGAAGTTTAAGAAACCAGGGAAGGGGAGAAATGGGAGCATGGCTTTATCATGAAAGGTTGGGATACAATTACAGGATGGATGAGATGTCAGCTGCCCTTGGTGTTTCTCAGTTAAAGAAGATAGAAAGCTTTCTTCAGAAGAGAGAAAAAGTTGCTAATATGTATACGGAAAAATTAAAAAAATATCCTTGGGTAAAAACTCCTGTAGTAAAACCATATGTAAGAATGAGTTGGTTTGTGTATGTTATTACCCTTGAAGAGGGACTTGATAGAGATAAAGTAATTGAAGAGATGGAAAAAAGAGGAATTCCTGCAAGAGGATATTTCTCTCCTATTCATTTACAGCCTTATATCAGAGAGATGTTTGGGACAAAGGAAGGAATGCTTCCTGTAACAGAGAGTATTTCAAAATGTACCCTTGCCCTTCCTTTTCATAATAATTTAAAAGAAGAAGAGATCGATGAAGTTGTTAGGGTTTTAAGAGAGGTTGTGGAGGGGAATTTATTAAAATTATGAACAATATAAAACGTTTTGGGGTTTCTATTGAAGAGGAATTATTGAAAAAATTTGATGAGCTAATTGAAAAGCGAGGATATAATAGTAGATCTGAGGCAATAAGAGATCTTATAAGGGATTATCTTGTTAAAGAGAAGTGGGAAGTAAAAAGGGAAAAAATCATAGGTAGTATAAGTATTATTTATGAGCATGATATTTATGATCTTTCAAATAAATTAACAGATATTCAACATCATTATCACGAGGTAATAATCTCTACATTGCATGTTCATTTTGATGAGAAAAATTGCTTAGAGGTAATATTGGTTAAGGGAAAAGTGGAAAAGATTAAAAAACTTTATGATGAAATTTCCTCTTTAAAATGGGTAAAACATACCAGTATTTCTGTAACTGATATTATTTAGTTTGGGGGAGTTTTGCTCCCCCTTTATTCTTCTAATATTAAAACCTCTCTTGGATGTAACTTGATTTCTCCCTCTAATATTCTTCCAGAAAGAAGGTCTTTTTTCCCTTTTCCAATATTTATTTTTTTAATCTCTTCAGTGTGATTTAGGATAAAGGTGAAGGTTTTTTTATTTTTTACCCTCTGAGTTATTTCGATACCATAGGGTACATCTTTAAATAATGGCTCAATTCCATGGGCTTTCATAATATATTTAATAAGTTCCTTTAAGAATTTTTGAGAGGGAAAAGTTCCAATATAGTAACTATATCCATTACCAAATTTATTTACTGTTACACAAGGATATCCTTTATAATAATCCTTTTTATAAACTCCTATAGCCTTCACCTCATTACCTTCTAAATGAATCACATCAAAAACTAAATTACATTCATAACTTTCCTCGGAGAATTCTTTTCTAAACTCATCTTTAATAATAATCTCATTTTTCATATCTGGGGGGAGGGCATCAAATTCTTCCACCCATATTCCCAAGATTTTTCTTAAAAAGCCAGGATATCCTCCTAAGATAACTAAATCATTTTCATCTACTATTCCACTTAAGGTAGTAGTAATAAGTATTCCTCCATTTTTCACATAATCTTCTATTTTCCTTGCCACCTCTTCCTTGGTCATATATAAAAGGGGTGCAGAAATTAGTTTATATTTCTCAAAATTATCCTCAATTCCTATAACATCAACTCCTAATTGATTTTCATATAAGGCTCTATAATAATCTTCTACTCCTTTTGCATAATTTATATCCGTACTTGGACCCTGAGAGTTTTCAAGAGCCCACCAGTTTTCCCAATCAAATAGGACTGCAGATTGAGACTTTACTTTACTATCTAAAATCTTATCTCCAAGATTTTTCAGTTCCTCTCCCAGTTCTTTTACTTCTTGAAATACCCTTGTATTTTCATGTCCTGCATGAGATATGATAGCTCCATGGAATTTTTCAGGACCACCCCTTGATTGCCTAAGCTGGAAGAACATTACTGTATCTGCTCCTTGAGCTATTGCCTGATAACTTAATAATCTCATTACCTTTGGTCTTTTAATATAGCAGTAGGGTTGCCAGTTTGTTTGGCTCGGAGTCTGTTCCATAAGCATAAAGGGTTCTCCCTTTTTAAGTCCTCTCATAAGGGAATGTCTAAAGGCAATACTTATATAGTCATCGGTAATATATGGATAGCTATCCCAAGATACCACATCCATATGCTTTGCCCACTCAAAATAATTTAGAGGTTTAAATACTGCCATTAAATTTGTGGTTACAGGAATATTAGGATTATACTTTTTAATGATATTATATTCATTAAGATAGCATTCTAAGATACTTTCTGACATAAACCTATAATAATCAAGCACCATTCCTTGGGCTACATTAGATAATTTTCCCGTCCACCAGTGATGGAAAAGGACATTTCTTAGGGTTGGGGCAGATATTTCATCCCAATCATAGAAGGTTTGTCCCCAAAAGGTAGTGTACCATCTTTTATTTAGTTCTTCCAAGGTACCATATTTCTTTTTAAGCCATTCCCTAAAGGCTTTTTCACAATTTTCACAATAGCAATAGGTTCCATATTCATTGGCAATATGCCAAATTAAAACTGCCTCATGGTTTGCATATTTTTCTGCTAATTTTTCCACAAGTTTTTTAGAAAACTCCCTATATACTTTACTATTGGGACAAAAATTAACTCTTCCTCCATGGGATCTTTTGAGTCCATTTATATCCGTTGGTAATACTTCTTTGTATTTTACTGACATCCAATGGGGTTGAGATGCGGTGGATGTTGCAAGACAAATATATATTCCATTATTCCATAACATATTGATAATTTCGTCTAATTGAGAGAAATCATATCTATCCTCTGCTGGCTGAAGCAAGGACCAACTAAAAACATTGACAGTAGCAATATTAATGTTTGCTAATTTGAAAAGTCTTATATCTTCTTTCCATACTTCCCTATCCCATTGTTCAGGATTGTAATCTCCACCATACCAGATAAATGGGAGTTTTGTGTTTATCATTTCTTAACCTCCAATCTTTCTAAAATTTCATCAACATTTTCTTGAATCTTCTTAATAGCTAAGATTATATCATCCATATCTTCCTTTGTTCCTAAAAGAACATTTTGGGATAACCAAACTCCTTCTTCTCTACATGCCCTTTCTGTTTCAGGAAGATAAAGATCCTTATATCGATCATCCTTTAAATTATCTGCTATAGCAGGAATTCTATATAATGGAAGAGTATATCCAGGCTTTAGAGGAATACCTTCTGCATTCATTGCCTTAACAAATTCCATTTTGGGCAATCCCTTAAAATGGGAAGATTTGTATTTAAAAATATAAAGATGATAGGCATGTCTTGTTACCCCTTCATCAGGATTTAAAACTTCTATTCCTTCTATTTTCTTTAAGTTTTCTGTTAGATATCTTGCATTTTCCTCTCTTTTTCTCATTAATTCTTCTATTCTTTCCATTTGAGCTAATAATATTCCTGCCTGAAATTCTGTCATTCTATAATTACCAGAAAGAATGTAATGCATATACCATTCACCCTTTTTTGATCTTCCCACATTCATTAAGGACCATGCCCTTTCCGCAAGCTCTTCATTATTGGTTAGAATGATTCCGCCCTCTCCTGCATTTATATTCTTTGAAGATTGAAAACTAAATATTCCCATATCTCCTAATGCTCCAACTTTTCTTCCCCTCCATTCTGCTCCATGGGCTTGGGCAGCATCCTCTAAAACCTTTAGACTATATTTTTTTGCAATTTCTAATATTTTATCCATATTAGCAGGACAGCCTCCAATATGGACAGGGATTATGGCCTTTGTTTTAGAAGTTATCGCAGACTCAATTTTATTAGGATCAATATTATAGGTTTTAGGATCGATATCTACAAAAATTGGCTTTGCTCCAACCATAAGGACAGAGCTGGCAGTGGCAATAAAAGTATAAGGAGGAACAATAACTTCATCCCCTGCTCCAATTCCTAATGCCCTTAGGGAGAGCTCTAAGGCAACAGTCCCATTTACACAGGTGATTCCATATTTTGCAGAATGATAATTTGCAAATTTGTTTTCAAATTCCTCATTCTTTTTTCCATTAATCCTTCCCCATTTTCCGCTTCTTAATATCTCAATTAATATTTTTTCTTCTCTCTCATCAAATATAGGCCAAGAGGGATATGGTTTCTCTCTTATAGGCTTTCCTCCACAGATGGCTAATTTTGCCATGACTTCCTCCCTTATCTTTCATAAAATCGCTATTTAATTATACAGAAAAAGAAGGCGAATTCAAAAAGAAAAATAAATATATTTTAATACTAATCTTGACCAAAATAGAGTTACAATATATTCTTAAATTAGTGTATACTTGTTACTTCAATCCTTAAGAATTTTTAAAAATCTTAAAACAACTTTGAGAGGTGATTCGATGCATTTTCTTGATATTGTAGAGGTTGAGATAACTTTGCAATGTAATTTTAGGTGTATTCATTGTTATTGTAATGCAGGTGGAAGAAACAAAGAAGAATTGTCCTTTGAGGAAATTAAGAATTTAATTATTCAGGCAAAGGAGATAGGTATAGAAAATTTAGATTTAGTAGGTGGAGAGCCCTTTATGCATCCCAAGATATTAGACATTATATCCTTTGCCCAAAATATTGGTCAGAAGGTTTTGATAAATACTAATGGTTCCTTAATAACAGAGGATTTAGCAAAATATCTTAAGAAGATTGCTCCCAATTTGATTATAGGGGTCTCCTTAGAAGGTCCAGATTCTGAAACTAATGATTTTGTGAGGGGAAAGGGAAATTTTGAGAAAGCAATAAGGGGAATAGAGATTTTAGTAAAAAATGGTTTTTCAGTCTCAATTTTAAATATCATAAATAAAAGAAATTGGAAGAAATTTAAAGAAATTATAATACTTGCCAAAAACATTGGAGTAAGAAATATTTATGTAGATAGATTTATCCCTGTAGGAAGGGGAAAAATTTTTGAAAAATATTTAGATATGGAAGATCATGAATGGGTTTCTGCACTAAAATACGTTAAAGAGACTATTAAAAAATATGAGAAGGAAATAGATTTCTATGTTGAGGAGTCAATTTCTGGAGAACCATGCCCTGCAGGAATTAAGCATGTATCTATTCTTTCCAATGGATTTGTAGTGCCCTGTGGACATTTAAGATTTGATAATAAATATTATTTGGGGAATATAAAGGAAAAGAGCTTAAAAGATATATTAAGCTCCATCAGGATTGATAATATTTTTAAATCATCAAGTTTATGTAAAAATTGCAATTTAAATTATTGCAATAGTGGATGTAGAGCTTATCAGATAGTAAAAAATAAAGAGATGGATATTCCTATATGTTTAATAAATAGAGAACTTGGTAGCATATATGCTGTGGATTAGTATATTATATCTCTCATCCTCCCTTTAAAAATTTTTTTAATTATACAACGCAACCTTCTTTTTAGAAAATCTGTATTATATAATGGATTATGGCTATATTTCTTATTATTTTAAAATCTATGGAAAGGAGATATATTCCTACTTAAGGAGGCTAATTGGGAAAGAAGAAACTGCAAAGGATCTTCTTCAAGAAACCTTTTTAAGGGCTATGAAAATTTCATTGGAAGAAAAGACTGCAAAGTCATATTTATATAAAATAGCTCATAACTTGGCCATAGATTACTTTAGAAAAAATAATCCTTTTGCTGATATAGATTTTTACGAAAGAGTAGAAGAAAATCCTGAGAGAATATTAGAAAATCAAGAGATTTGGAAAATTTTAAGTCCTATGGAAAGAAGTGTTCTCATACTTTATTATCAACAAGGATATTCATATAGGGAAATTAGTAAAAAGCTTGGCATTCCTTTAAATACAATAAAAAGTTATGCTTTTCGTGGAAAGAAAAAGATTTATAATTATATAAAAGGAGATGAATAGATTGGATTGTAAAGATTTTAAAGAAAAAATATTTCTTTATCCTGATATAGATGAGAGTCTCTATAAGCATCTTGAAGAATGTCCCTCATGTAGAAAGGTCTTTGAAGATTGGATAAAAATAGAAGAAATTTTAAAAATTCCAGTATTGGAAAAGGAGATAAATCAAGAGTGGAAAATAATCTCAAAGGATATTGAAAAAAGGATAAATTTAGAAAGATATAAAGGGATTTTACTTATCCTTATTCTTACCTTTACTGGAACTCTTTCAACCTTTATCTTTTATAGATTTCTCTTTACGTCTTTAAATATCCCTTTAATCCTCTGGGCATTTGGCATTATAATTAAAAGAATTTCTAATTTATTTTATCCTTTTTTTATTTTGGGAATAATATTTTTAGCAGTTAAAAATGAATTGGATTTTAAAAAGATAAATGGAAATAGAAAAAGAGCGTAAAAGGATTGTAAGGTTCTTGCGGGAAAAATTAGAGGAAGAAGGGAAAGATGGTTATATTTTAGGAGTAAGTGGTGGAATTGATTCTGCAGTGGTAGCTTACCTTTTAAAGGAAGCAGTGGGAAAGGAAAAATTATTTGCCCTTATCATGCCTGAAATGGATTCGGAACCTTCTTCTCTAAAAGATGCATTGTTTATAGTTAAAAATCTTGGAATTCCCTATAAGATCTTTTCATTAACTAAAGCCTTATGGATATTGGGAGTATATAGAAGTATACCTTTATTTTGGCTTTTATTTAAATCTTTAAAGAGAAGGGCGGTAAGATATTTATACAAGGAATATAGTAAAATTCTGGGAAAACCTGTATTTTTTGCCCAAAAGGAGAAGTTAAGTATTAAACTAAATTGGTTTTATGAGGGAATAGCATATTATCGAATAAAGCATAGATTAAGGATGGCTCTTTTATATTTTTTTGCAGAAATGAAAAATTATTTAGTTGTGGGATGTAATAATCTTACAGAAGAATTAATTGGATATTATGTAAAATATGGGGATGATTCTTCGGATATTGCTCCTATCTCTCATCTTTATAAGACAGAGGTTAGGGAACTTGCTAAAATCTTAGGTGTTCCTAAAAAAATAATAGATAAACCACCATCTCCCGATCTTTTTCCGGGAATTCTTGATGAATTTTCCTTAGGAATAGATTATACTACTTTAGATATTATTCTTAGATATTTTGAGGAGGGGAAGGAGCCTTCTCACCTAAAGGAATTCGATGAAAGTTTAGTGAAATTAATATATGAGCAATATATTTGGGGAAAAGAACAAAGAAGGAAACCCCTAAGATTATTAAGGGCATAAAATCTCTAAATGTTATTTGGAATCTTACAAGAGGCAGAGGTTATAAGAAGAGAAAAGAGATTTAGACTATATATTTCTTATAAAGGGAAAGAAGAGATAGCATATCTTCCCAATCCGGGAAGGCTTAAAGAATTAATTTATCCAGGAGCAAAAATATTTGTGGAAAATAAAATGAATGGATGGAGAAAAACAAATTGGGAGGCTGTTTTAGGTCTTGAAAATAATACTTATGTTTCCCTAAATGCAGGATTAGCTAATAAGATATTTTATGAAAATCTTAGGTTTTTCCCTGTTAAAGTTAAAGATTTAAGGAGAGAGTTTAATTTTGGAAGTAGTAGGTTTGATTTTTTGATAAATTATAGAATATTAGTTGAAGTAAAATCTATAACATTAGTGAAAAACAATATTGGTTTGTTTCCCGATGCTCCTACAAAAAGGGGAGCAAGACATATGGAGGATATGATAAATTGGGATTTTGAGAAATGGATAGTTTTTGTGGTTCAAAGAAATGATGCAAGATTAGTTATGCCTTATAAAGATATGGATAAAGACTTCTTTAAAAGTATCAATCAACTAAAGGAAAAGGGAGGAACCTTTTTTGCCTTTTATTGTGATGTAAGTCCGAAGGGGATATTTTTTGGAGATTTTATAGATGTCAAAATATAAAAATTTGGTGGAGAAATTAAGAGAAATTGAGGAAGAAGCAAAGATTTTAGTAGAGGAAAGAATAAAAGAGTTTAAGAATCTTGGACTTTATGGTACAGAATTAGACCTATTCTCTGAATTATCTTTTTGTGTTTTGACTGCAAATTGGTCTGCTCAAGGGGGAATAAAGGCTCAAAATATTATTGGAAAAAATAAATTTGCAAACCTACCCTTGGAAAAATTGGTTGAAGAATTAAAGGGGATAGGACATAGATATGCAATAAAAAGGAGCGAATATATAGTGGAGAATAGAAAGCTTATAGGAAAATTAAGGAGTATATTGGAGCTTCCTTCAACTGAAGGAAGAAAAATTTTGGTTAGATCTGCTAAGGGTATAGGATGGAAGGAAGCGAGTCATTTTCTAAGAAACACTGGAAAATTAGATGTATCAATATTAGATAAACATGTATTAAGAATTTTATACAATGAAAAAATAATAGAAGAGATTCCAAAGAACTGGAATGAGAAAAAATATTTACATATTGAGAATTTATTTTTTAATCTTTCTTATGAATTTGGAAAAGCCCCAGGAGAGACAGATTTGTATCTTTGGTATTTAATCAAAGGAAAAGTTGAAAAATAAAAGAACAAAATATTGTAATTGAAACAAACTTGTGCTATTATTTTTTGAGTTTTTAAAAATATCCTTCTAAGGAGGAAGAGGAAATGAGAAATATATTTGTAGAAAAATTGAATTCTCTACCTGTGGAGGAACATGGAGTAGAGTTGGTAGAAAGAAAGGGTGTAGGACATCCTGATTCTATATGTGATGCTATAATGGATCAAATTTCTGTTAATCTATCTCAGGAATATATAAGGGTGGCTGGGAATGTTCTTCATCATAATATTGATAAGAGTCTTCTTGTTGCAGGAGAGGTGGAAAGAAAAATCGGTGTTGGTGGAAGAGTAATAAAACCAATGCTTTTGGTTATTGGGGATAGGGCAACATCAGAAGTAGATGGAATAAAAATTCCAGTGGAAGAGATTGCTATTGAGACTGCAAAGGATTGGATAAGAAAAAACTTAAGATTTGTAGATCCTGAGAAACATATTAAGTTTCAGGTGGAATTGAAACCTGGATCCCCTGAATTGACAGATATATTTAGAAGGAGAAAGGGATTACTTCCTGCTAATGATACTTCTGCCTCTGTGGGATATGCTCCCCTTACTGCCACCGAAAGGTTAATAATAGATCTTGAAAGATATTTAAATTCTCCTGAATTTAAGGCTATCCATCCTGAAGTGGGAGAAGATATTAAAATAATGGGATTTAGAAGAAAAAGAATTTTACAGCTTACTATTGCTCTTCCATTAATTGACAGATTTGTAAATAGTGTTAAGGATTATTTTGACAAAAAAGAGATAATAAAGAATGAGATTGAGAAATTTGTTCAAGAGAAGAATCAATCCTTTGAGAAAATAATTATTGATATTAATACCTTAGATGATCCAGAAAGGGGATTAGATGGAATATATCTTAGTGTTTTGGGGACTTCTGCAGAGGATGGAGATTCAGGACAGGTAGGAAGGGGAAATAGGGTTAATGGAGTAATTGCATTAAATCGACCTATGGGAACGGAGGCTGCTGCAGGAAAAAATCCTGTAAGCCATGTGGGTAAAATATATAATATTCTTACTCATAAATTAGCTAATGAGATTTATCAAAATGTCTCTGGTATCAAGGAAGTCTACGTATGGTTATGTAGTCAAATTGGAAAAACTATTGATCAACCTATGATAGCTACTGCACAATTAATATTGGAAGATGGAGTTTCAATTTATGATGTGGCAAAACCTGTAGAAGATATAATTAATCAGGAATTAGAGAATATAGGGAGTTTCTGTGAGGATCTCGCAAAGGGGAAATATTCTGTATGGTAGAAAAGATTCCCCATTGGTCAGATTTAACTGCTCAGGAAATAATAAAGATTAAGGGAAAGAAGAATGTAGTTGCAACTGGTATAACCCCTTCTGGTCCTATCCATTTAGGAAACTTAAGAGAGATATTAACTGGGGATGCCATCGCCAGAGCACTAAGGGAACAAGGATCAGAGGTTCGATTTATCTACATAGCAGATTCCTTTGATCCATTAAGAAAGGTATATCCCTTTCTACCAGCCTCCTATGAGGAACATGTAGGAAAACCAATCTCAGAAATTCCAGATCCTGAAGGATGCCATGAAAATTATTCTGAACATTTTTTAAATCCATTTTTAGAAGCCATAAAAGAATTGGGAATAGAAGTAGAAGTTATAAAAATTCATGAAGCATATAAAGAAGGGGTTTATACTCCAATTATAGATGCTACATTAGAGAATAATGAGAAAATTACAAAGATTCTTAATGAAATAGCAGGAAGGAATCTAGAGAAGGATTTTGTTCCTCTTCTTTCAAAATGTGAGAAATGTGGAAAATTAACCACTACTAAGATTATTTCCTTTGATATAAAAAAGCATCAGGTAGAATATGTTTGTAAATGTGGCCATAGGGGAGTTGCAGATTATAGTAAGGGAGAGGCAAAATTACCTTGGAGATTGGATTGGCCAGGAAGATGGAAGATTTTTGGGGTGACAGTGGAACCCTTTGGAAAGGATCATGCTACTACTGGTGGCTCTTATGATACGGGAAGGGTGATAGCAGAAGAGATACTTGGTTATCCTCCCCCATATCCCTTTATATATGAATGGATATATTTAAAGGGAAAAGGAGCCATGTCAAGCTCTAAGGGTATAACTATCTCTATAAATGAGATTCTAAAAATCCTTCCACCCTCTTTGGTAAGATATCTTATTTTGAGATATAAGCCTGATAAGCATATAGATTTTGATCCTGTAAATGGATATATTCTTCTTTCAGAGGATTATGAAAGATTGGAAAGAATCTATTATGGTTTAGAAGGCACTCCTGAGGAAAGAAGGGAACTGGCAAGGGTTTTTGAGATATCTCAGGTAAAGGATATTCCAAAGGAGCCAGGGCCTCAAGTTCCCTTGCGCCATTTAATTACCCTTGCCCAAATCTCCTTAGGAGACGAAGAGATTTTGAAGGAAATGTTAGAAAGAAGTGGATATGGGAAGGAATTAGATAAGTTTCCAGAGATTTTAAATAGGATAAATTATGTAAAAAATTGGCTTGAAAATTATGCGCCTTCCTATCTAAAGTTTAAAGTACAGGAAAAACTTCCAGAAATTACCAAAACCTTTTCTCCCAAGGAAAAAGAATTCTTAAGAACCTTAGGGGAGAAGATTAAAGAGAAGACATGGGAGGGAGAGGAGCTTCAAACTTATATTTATCAACTTTCTCAGGAGTTTGATATACCTGGAAAAAGAGCTTTTCAGCTTATATATTTTTCCTTTCTTAATCAAGATTCTGGTCCCCGGGCAGGATATTTCTTAATTTCTCTTCCAAAAGATTTTGTGGTTAAAAGATTAGAGGAAGCGGGAAGTTAATCTTTTCTTCCTTCACAATAATTAGGCACTTGGTATGAACATAGGTACCACCCTTAAGAAATAAAGATAAGTTCTTAGTGAATAAGCCATAATAGGTAAGAAGATCCCCTTAAGCATAACAGGAAAATCATTCCAAAGCTTAGTTTTGCCAAAATTCCATGTATCTTGCTATCTTTGTGCTTTCTCTAAAAAATCCTTCTCATTTCTAAATCTTTCCCCATTTATTCCAATGTTTTGCCCCTTTATTGATGGGTAAAGCCTTTTTTCTTTCTATCTTTTTATTCTTATCTCTTTCTATTTCTCTATAAAAATTTACCTTCTTTATTATACTGGTACCTATCTCCATACCTATCTACTAAAGAGAAGTCTCGTTAAATTGTATTCTGAGAAATAAAATGATATAATTTAAAACAATTGGAAATTCAATCCTAAGGAGGTGTGAAAAATGAGGGTTAGGGGGTGATTATTTGGATTCTTCTTTTAATCCTTTTAATTCTTTCACTACTAGATGTAGCATCAGCTCAAAGAATAACCATAAGCGTTACTAATCGTAAAGGATGGCGCTGTACTGAGGGTATAAAGGCAAATCTTCCAAAATTTGAAGAAGCTACAGGAATTAAGGTAAATTGGATAGATATTCCTCCGGGGGAATTAACAGCAAAAACCTTAGCTGAATTGGAGGCAAAAACTGGTGCTTTTGATGTAATTATGGCCAGTGCTGAGTTTGATCTGGCTGCCTATTATCCTTATTTATTGCCTCTTGATAAATATATAATTAAAAAGTGGGGAAGTGTAGCTAACTTTAGAAAGCTTATCAGTGCTCAAGCAGCAAAAGCTGCAGTTTGGGAAGGAAAAACCTATTATATTCCCTTCCATGGAAATGCACAATTTCTTATTTACAGAAGGGCTCTTTTTGAGGACCCCAAGGAAAGATCAGCTTTTAAGGAAAAATTTGGATATGAGCTTCCTGCTCCGCCTAAAACTTTAAAAGAATTAATAGATGTAGCAGTATTCTTTACTCGCCCTGATAAGAATCTTTGGGGATTAGGCATACCTCTTGGAGGAAAATATCCTCAGCATTTCTTAGAACATGTAATGTTGGGGGCTGGAATTGATGTTATAGACCTTAATACTGGAAAACCAGATTTTGCTACCGGTCTTAAATATAGAAGAGCTATAGAAATTGCTTCTTTCCTTAATGATTTAGTAAACAAATATAAAGTTATTCCACCTGGAGCAAAAACCATGGGGCATGTGGAGATGAGAGAAATTTGGAAATTAGGCCAATTGGCTATGGCCTTCTCTTGGTGGGGAGATCATTGGGATGTTCTGAATTCTCCTGAGTTTGTAAAAGCAGTAGGTCCTGTGGGAAGTGCTCCACTACCTCAATGGCCTGGTAGCCCTCCATCTAGAAGGGGAGGACGTATGTCTATCTGGAGCTTAGGTATTGTAAACACTTGTAAAAATCCTGATGCTGCATGGAAATTTATTGAATGGTTTATCAGTGAAGAAAACCTTGAAACTGAAGCCAAAACTTCAGGAGCAGCCTCTCATTGGATAGAAGTAGATAAGAAATCTGCTGAGAAGGGATTTTTAGCTAAGGGGTTAGTAGAAAGCTTACCCTATAGTATTCCTCCTCGCTTAGGCTTTGTAAAACAAGGACCTCAACTTATTACAGCCTTTATTGAAGAAGCTCAAAGTATGGTGGTAGGAGCTTCTACTCCAAAACAAATGGTAGATAAACTTTTAGCCAGATTTAACGAGATTTTGAAGTAAGAATCTGATGGAGGGCAGTCATGAAGATCCTTAGGTGGCAATATACATTATTTATATTGCCTGCTCTTCTTATTATGCTTATTTTCTTTGCTTACCCTGTAATTCTTATCTTCTATTTTAGCTTCTTGGATTATTCCATTGTAAGACATACTAAAGAATTTATAGGTCTTGCCAATTATATAAAGATTCTCCAGAGTAACCTTTTTGCTCAAACTGCTTACAATACCTTTATCTGGGTCCTAATTTCTACTCTTTTACCCCTTCTCTTGGCCTTGGTGGCTGCCCTCCTAACCTACGAGAGATTTTTAGGATATTCAATTTTTAGAGGACTTTTTAGTCTTCCTATGATTTTCATTCCCTCTTCCACAGCTATTCTTTGGGCGTTGATGTATAGTGAGCCCTTTGGTTTAGTAAACCATCTTATGGATCTTTTAAATCTTCCTCGTCAAATATGGTTAGCTAATCCTTCAACGGTTCTTCCTGCAGTGTCTATAGCGAATGCTTGGTATGGAACTCCCATGTCCTATCTCATGATCTTAGCAGGATTGGAGAGTTTGTCGACAGAAGTTCTCGAGGCTTCTGAAGTAGATGGAGCTTCCTATTGGCAAAAAGTAAGATATGTAATTTTGCCCATGGTATATCCTGTAATATTATTGGTGGGTCTATTAAGACTTATAGATGTTATAAGGAGCTTTGCTCTTATTTGGATTATGACCCAAGGGGGACCTGGTACTGCTTCTACCACTCTTCCAGTGGCTACTTTTAAAGTTTCTTTCCTTCAATATGATTACGGAATAGGTTCTGCTTGGGGAGTTATTAATGTGGTTATTACCTTGATTATAAGTATATTTATTTTAAGGAGACAAAGAGTATGAAGTTTAATTCTATTAAGACTCTTCTCATTATTATATTGATTATTGGCTTATTATCATGGGCTCTTTTCCCTATATTTTATTCTCTAATTATTTCCCTGTCAGGATTTGAGCTTCCCACAAAATTTGGGTTTCCCAAGGAAATTACTCTTTCCAATTATATAGAAGCTTTAAAAGATAAAGAAGTTTGGAATGCTGCTTGGAATTCTGTCCTTATTGGCTTTGGGGCCACCTTTATATCGATTTTTACCTCTATACCTGCAGCTTATGCTTTTTCCCGATCTAATAATAAGCTTTCAAATTTTCTTCTTTACTTATTTTTATTCTTTCGTTTATTCCCTTGGGTTGCTTTAGCTTTTCCTATTTTTTATCTTATGGCAAGATTTCGCTTGGTAGATACCTATTGGGGAGTAAGTATTAGCCATTCTGTTTGGATAATCCCCACTAGCATTTGGTATCTTAAGGGTTTCTTTGATATGGCTCCTTTAGAATTAGAGGAATCAGCTCTTGTAGATGGAGCTAATCCCATTCAGGTTTTGACAAGAGTGGTACTTCCCTTAGTAGTTCCTGGGCTTATTGCAGTATCTATTTTAGCTTTTATTGCCAGTTATACAGAGTATTTATATTCTCTAATTCTTACTCGAACCCATACCACTACTTTGCCTGTCCTTATGGCTGGATATCTTTCAGAGTTTAAAGTAGAGTGGAGAAAGATATCTGCCATATCTATACTTTCCTCTATACCTATGATTCTTTTTTACTCCTATACCTTAAGTTTCATGAAAAGGGGAACTTTAACAGGGGTAATCAAAGGATAAACTTCTTAGAGCTAACTTAATTTTTTCGAATAAGGGATTAGAATTACAAAATATTAGTTTTTTGTCTAAAAATTTTTTAAGATCTTTAATATTGTTCTTAATATTAGATAAATCTCTTTGCTATCAACTTTCTAAGTATATATGGCCTAAATTTTACCATATTCCTTAATGGAGTTAGAAATTCATCCTCAAAGATCCCTTGTTCTGTAAGTACTTTAAAAGTATTCGCATAGCCTTGGGGAGGTCTAAAACTATTCTAAGATATTATATGAAATATTGATAATCAAAATACTTTCTGAAAATTAAGCTCTCAAAATCTGACCTTAAGAGGCTGTCTCTTTCTATAAATATTTTATATAAGCCCAAGAGGCGCTTTGTTTATAATTCTTACATCAAAAGATTTGTGAATTTTATCTTCTAAAGTTCTTTATAATTCGAATTCTAAATCTAAAGCCTTATCTATATCTTTTTAAATAGTTAAATAATATATTTCTTCCTTTTCTAATTCATTTTTTATTTCTTCAATAATTTTCTCTTTCATAACAAAGAAGATCTCTTTACTTTAGATTTCTACTTCCTGGTTTTATTAAAGGCATTCCCTTTTTACATAAGGGACAATCTTCAGGATGGTAAGTATCTAATTTAAGTTGTATTAAAGAATATAAATCTTTATCAAAGATTGCCTTTCCACCACTTCTATCTACAATACATGCATATCCACAAATTTCTCCTCCTAAATCCTTAGCAAGTTTTGCTACTTCAAGGGCAGATCCTCCAGTAGTTATTACATCTTCACAAATAAGTATTTTTTCTCCTGGAGAGATAGAGAATCCTCTTCTTAAGGTCATTTTTCCCTCTTCTCTTTCTGCAAAGATTCCCCTTACCTTTAAAACTCGAGCTAATTCATAGGCAATAATGATCCCTCCTAATGCAGGCCCTATCACAGTCTCTATTTTTAAATCCTTGGGAATTTTTTCCGCTATTTCCCTTGCGATTTTTTCTGCAATGTCAGGATATTGAAGAATAAGGGCACATTGAAGATAATTTGGGCTGTGGAGTCCCGAAGATAATAAGAAATGTCCTTCTAAAAAGGCATTTTTTTCTTTAAAAACTTTTAGCCAATCCATATGGAAAAATTATATCATAAACTGAGGAAATATAGTATAAAATAAAATTATGGATTTTCTAAGGGAAGGAAAGTGTGAAATATGTGGTAAAAAATCTATTTTAATTTCCTCCTTCTTAGGAGTATGTAGGGATTGTATTTTAAATAGGTTTGAAGAAGCTTTGCCAATTATTGAGTCTTCTCATAAAAAAGCAAGAAATTATTTTGGACTCTTTTATCCTTCTGAATCTAAAAAACCTTATTGTGACCTATGTATTCACAAATGTTCCCTTGATTCTGAAAAAAGTTTTTGTGGACTTATAGAAGATAAGAAAAGATGGGCAGGAAGTTCAGAAAGAGGTCTCTTAGAGTGGTATTATGATCCTCTTCCCACAAATTGTGTTGCAAGCTTTATTTGTCCTGAGAAGGATCATTATGGTTATAAAAACTTAGCAGTTTTTTATGCCAGTTGTAATTTTAATTGTCTTTTCTGTCAAAATTGGCACTTTCATAATTATTTAAAGAAAAAATCTCCTCTTTATTCTGTAGATGATTTAGTTGAAAAAATAGATAATAAAACCTCTTGCATATGTTTCTTTGGAGGGGATCCTACTCCTCAAATTTCTCATGCCTTAGCTTTAGCTAAGAAAGTTAAAAATAGGGTAAGAATATGCTGGGAAACTAATGGTTCTATGAATTCTAAGATCTTAAAAGAGATGTTTTATATTTCTGGAGAGAGCGGAGGGATAATAAAGTTTGACTTGAAAGCTTTTGACGAAAGGATTCATATTGCATTAACAGGAGTGTCTAATAAAAGAACCTTAGAAAATTTCCAGTGGGCAGGGGAGGAAAGTAGAAGAATTAAAGATAGAATAGTTTTAGTCGCCAGTACCTTGCTGGTCCCAGGATATATAAATGAAGAGGAGGTGGAGAAAATTGTAGACTTTATTGTAAAAATTAATTCTAATATACCCTATTCCCTTCTTGGATTTTCTCCTAATTTTTTCTTTGATAATCTTCCCACCACTTCAAAGGCCCATGCTGAAAAATGCTTTAGGATTGCAAAGGAGAAGGGGTTAAAATATGTAAATATAGGTAATTTGTTTTTGCTTTCTAATTACTATTAATTTTAATAAGGAGGGAAAGAGAATGATCCTTTGGGATAAACCTATTGATGTAAGTCTCCTAATACATGAAGAGATGGTATTTTGGCCCTCTGATCCAAAGTTTATTTTAGAAAGAGTTTCTGAAATTTCTAAGGGAAGTAATGCTAATCTTTCAAGGGTATCCATGGGGCTTCATACAGGAACCCATATCGATACCCCCTATCACTTCTTAGAAGAAGGAAAGACCTTAGAAAAAATTGATATTTCAAGGTTTTATGGTATTGCAAAAGTATTTGAGGTAAGAAGTGAAGAGAAGATCCTATTAAAGGATATTGAAGATTTAAATATAGAACGAGATGATATAATTTTGTTTAAGACAAAAAACTCTCTTTTTCTCCAAGAAAAAATATTTCATGAGAATTATGTGGGGCTCTCCTTAGAGGGGGCAGAATATTTAGTAAGTAAAGAAATAAAAGCAGTTGGGATTGATTATTTATCTATCGGTCCCAAGGGTGAGGAAGGGAGAAAGGTCCATAAAACGTTACTTAGTAAGGAAATAGGAATAATTGAAGGTTTAGATCTTAGTAATGTTTCTTCTGGTAAATATTTTTTAATTGCATTACCCTTGAAAATTAAAGGAGGAGAAGGATCACCAGTAAGAGCCTTACTCTTTCCCATAAAAGAATAATGAGGTTTTACTTATGAAAGTAGCGATAGTCCATGATTGGTTAATTAACATAGGTGGAGCAGAAAAGGTCTTAGAGTCAATTTTAGAAATCTTTCCTAATGCTCATTTATATACCTTAATATGCTCTAAAAAAGTTTTTGAGGAGTTATCTCAGAAGCCAAAGAAAATTTTTACCTCATTTTTGCAAAAAATTCCTAAGATTGAGATATTATATCCAAAACTGTTATTTCTTATGCCCTATGCTATAGAGCAATTTGATCTTTCAGATTATGATTTGGTAATATCCAGTAGTCATTGTGTGGCAAAGGGGGTATTGACAAAATCCTATCAAAAACATGTTTGCTATTGTCATACTCCTTTAAGATATGCGTGGGATTTATATTTCCCATATATTAAAGATCATGGATATTATTATGGTTTTAAAGGAGTCTTAGCAAGGTCTTTATTACATTATATAAGAATATGGGATGTTATTAGTTCTAATAGGGTGGATTATTTTATTGCTAATTCGGAAAATGTTGCAAAAAGAATATGGAGGATATATAGAAGAAAAGCAAAGGTGATTTATCCTCCTGTGGATCTCTCAAAATGTAAACCCTTAGATATTAGAGAAAAGAAAGATTTCTTTGTATCAGTATCCCGATTAGTTCCCTATAAAAAGGTAGATTTAATAGTTAAAACCTTTAATAAACTTAATCTTCCATTAATTGTTATTGGAGGTGGAAGCGAAGAAAAAAAGCTAAAAAGGATGGCAAAAGATAATGTAAAAATATTAGGATGGCTACCTGATTATCAGGTTTATAACTATATGGCAGAGGCTCAGGGATTAATTTTTTCCGCCGAGGAAGATTTTGGAATTGTTCCTGTAGAGGCTCAGGCATGTGGAACCCCAGTTATTGCCTATAAGAGAGGTGGAGCTTTAGAAAGTGTAATAGAAGGAAAGACAGGAATATTTTTTGAGGAACAGAAGGAAGAGAGCCTTAGTAATGCAATATTGAGATTTTTGGAGTTGAAGAAAAGTTTTAATACAGAGGAGATTATTAATAATGCAAAAAGATTTTCTAAAGAAAGATTTATGAATGAATTTTCAGAGTTTATTTCTAAAATAATGTGATTTATATCACTGACAATAGGAAAATTTTTAAAGAAAATATTTGTGTAAGATTTACCATAAAAAGAGAGGAGTGCTGGTGATGAGATTAGAGGGAAGTTTAGATAGAATAGAATTTTTATCCCTTATTAACTTTTTATATTTACAAAAAAGAACAGGAATATTCTTAATAAAGAGTAATGATGGTAAATCTGCAACAGTTTTTCTTAGAGATGGAGATGTAATAGATGTGGAGTATTTAGGGGAAAGAGGAGATTCGGCTTTTTTGAAACTCCTTACCATTCCCGAGATAAATTTTGTCTTTACTGAAACCTCTGTAAAGATAGAAAGGAAAATAAATTTATCTCCTGAGAGTTTAATCCTTGAAGCTATAAAAAAAATAGATGAAGAGAAGGAATTGTATATTCCTTCTTCATTAGAGGCTTTTTAATTCTTCTATTGATTCTAATCTAAATTTGTGATAATAATACTCAAGATAATCCATTTAATTAAAAACTTTGTTCTTTAAGAGGGTTTTATGAAAAGGGTTTTATTATTTTTAATTATAATTACTTTGTTTTCTTCTCCTATTTGGAGTTGGAGTGGAAAAACCCACCAAAGAATAGTAGAGAATGCTTTGAATTATATGCCTCGAGAATTCCAAAAACGAATTATACCTTACAAAAATGAGATTCTTGAAGGAAGTGTAGCGCCAGATAGAGTTTATAGAGATTTTCAGAATCATGTATATGATTTTGGAACAAGAAAAGGAGGAGGAATTGAAAAGGTTAGAGGGAAATATTATCAAATTATTTCCCTTATAAGGGAGAAAAAACCTTGGAGATTAATTGCCTTTGAGCTGGGAGTTTTATCTCACTATATAGCAGATTTAAATCAACCTTTACATACATCCTCAGATTATGAAGAAAAGCAATTCCATAGTAAATATGAAAAGGATGCAGAACAAATTGTTCCGAAAAAGATTAAAAATTTAAATTTTATTTCAAAACCAGCTTATTATATATTTAATAGTGCAAAAATTGCCCACTCCTATTATTATGATATTAAAAGAGCTTATAATAATAAAAATGGATGGAGGTCTATTTACAATTTAACTCAAAAGCAAATTGATAAATCAGTAGAGGATGTAGCAAACTACTGGTATAGTATCTGGATAAGAGCCAATAGAATTCCCACCTTAGGGGATTTATGGAATGATTTTCTTGACTTTTTATTTCTTTTTATAAATAAAATTTTTGTCGTTGAGGTGAGATAATGAGAATAGCAATTATTGGTGGCACAGGAGTTTATGATCCAAAATTTTTGGAAAATCCTGAAGAAGTAATTATATCAACCCCTTATGGAGATGCTAAAATCATAAAGGGAATTTATTCTGGGGAGGAAGTAGGATTTTTAGCAAGACATGGTGTGAAGCATTCAGTACCTCCTCATAAGATCAATTATAAAGCAAATATGTGGGCATTAAAAAGTTTAGGGGTAGAGAGGATAATGGCTACCACAGCAGTAGGTAGTTTAAGGATGAATTTAGCTCCAGGAGATTTAGTTTTATTAGATCAGTTTATTGATTTTACTAAGGGAAGAGATTATACATTTTATGATGGAAAAGATGGAAAAGTAATACATATAGATTTTTCTGAGCCATATTGTCCAGAACTTAGAAATATCTTGATAGAAGAAGCAAAGAACTTAGGTATTAAACTTCATCCATATGGAACTTATATTTGTACAGAGGGTCCAAGATTTGAAACTCCTGCTGAAATAAAAATGTTTGCTAATTTTGGGGATGTAGTAGGAATGACTAATGTTCCTGAAGTCGTTTTAGCAAGGGAATTAGAAATGTGCTATGCTACTGTTTCTCTTGTTACTAATTATGCTGCAGGGATATCTAAAACTCCCTTAACTCATCAGGAGGTACTTTCTGTTATGGCAGAAAATATAGAGAAAGTTAGAAGTCTTTTCTCTTCAGTGATACCTAAAATACCAAGAGAGAGAAGTTGTCCTTGTAAATTTGCTTTGAGGGAGTATAGGGGGAATAATAAATGAAGATTTTAGAGTGGAAGAATAATTCCCTTTTTATCTTAGATCAGACAAAATTGCCTTGGAAAGAGGAGTGGATTCAATGTCAGAAATATCAACAGGTGATTGATGCTATTAAGAAATTAAAAGTAAGGGGTGCTCCTGCTATAGGTGTTGCAGCGGGATATGGTGTAGCTTTGGCAGCAATTAAATATACAGGATATAATCTTCCTGAATATATTAATGGGGTTATAAGTGAATTTGCATTATCTCGTCCCACCGCTGTAAATTTATTTATGGTTTTAAAAAGACAGGGAGAGATTGTTTTAAAAAATAAGCAGAAATCTTCTGTAGAGCTTAAGTTAATGCTTCTTGAAGAAGCTCAAAGGATAGAAGAAGAGGAGAGAGAAAGATCCTATGCTATAGCAAATTATGGTGTGGATTTAATACCTGATAAGGCAAATGTCCTCACCCATTGTAATACTGGAAGTTTAGCTACTATTGGTTTAGGAACTGCCTTAGGAATAATAAAGGAA
This sequence comes from uncultured bacterium, assembly GCA_938034905.1. Lineage (GTDB taxonomy): Bacteria > Dictyoglomota > Dictyoglomia > Dictyoglomales > Dictyoglomaceae > NZ13-RE01. Next base: position 23,628 of record CALHLF010000046.1, read on the forward strand.
GCTTGGTATAGGAGAAGAAATATAAATATGGTTTATTTTACAGAAACAAGACCATTACTCCAGGGAAGTAGACTTACAGGATGGGAACTCACTCGAGAAAATATTCCTTCTACGCTTATAACTGATAACATGGTGGGATATCTTATGTCAAAAAAGAATATTGATTTAGTCATAGTGGGAGCAGATAGAATTGCTTTAAATGGGGATACTGCAAATAAAATCGGAACTTACACCTTAGCTGTTTTAGCAAAGTATCACAATATTCCCTTTTATGTAGCAGCTCCTCTTTCATCCTTCGATTTTCAATTGGAAAATGGAAGTAATATTGTCATAGAAGAAAGAGATCCCGAAGAGGTACTTTCTGTTGCGGGTAAAAAGATTGCTCCTGATGGAATTAATGCAATGAATCCTGCCTTTGATATCACTCCTAATGAATTAATAACTGCAATAATTACTGAGAAGGGAATAATTTTTCCTCCTTTTCGGGAAAATTTAGAGAAGATAAGGAGGGCAATAGAGAATGAAGATTCTAATTAAAAAAGTCTCTTTGTTAAAAGACCATCAGATTATTCCAGAGGTTAATATACTTATTAAGGATGATATTATCGATTATGTGGGAAGTGAAATTCCAAAGGAATATGATTATGAGATTGATGGAAAGGAAAAATTGGCGATGCCGGGATTAGTAAATGCCCATACTCATTTAGCAATGACTTTATTTAGAGGTTTTGCTGATGATTTACCTTTAAGGGAATGGCTGGAAACAAAAATTTGGCCTCATGAGGCAAAGTTGAGAGAAGAAGATGTTTATTGGGGGAGTCTATTGGGTGCTTTGGAGATGATTAAAGGAGGAACTATTGCCTTTGCAGATATGTATTTTTATATGGATAAGGTCGCTGAAGTGGTTGAGGAAAGTGGTCTTAGGGGAAATCTTTCCTGGGGGATGATTGCAACCCTTGGAGATGAGAATAAAAGCTTAGAAAATAGTTTAAAATTTGCTGAAAGATGGCATAACTCTTGTAATGGAAGAATATTAGTAAGTCTTGCTCCCCACGCTCCTTATACCTGTCCTCCAAGTTTTTTAGAAAAAGTGATTGACAAGGCAGTTCAATATAATTTAAGTATTCACACTCATCTTTCTGAAACAGAAGAAGAGGTTAGAGAGATAAAAGAGAAGTATGGAGAGACTCCTGTAAGGTTAATGGATAAGATTGGGCTTTTTAATGTCTCTACCATTTCTGCTCATTGTGTTTTTGTTGATTCAGAGGAGATAGAAATTTTAGCGAGAAAAAAAGTAGGGGTTGTCCATAATCCTCAAAGTAATCTAAAGCTTGCATCGGGAATTGCTCCTATTAAGGAAATGGTAGATAAAGGGGTAAAAGTTGGACTTGGAACTGATGGTCCATCAAGTAATAATAATTTAGATATGTGGGAGGAAATCAGACTTTCTGCTATTTTACATAAGGGGTATAAAAAGGATCCTACTGCTATTCCTGCTTCCTTGGCTTTAGAAATGGCAACAAAAAGGGGAATGGAGATTCTTGGATGGAAAAATTCAGGGATTATAGAGCCAGGTAAAAAGGCAGATTTGATTTTAGTTGACTTAAAAAAGCCTCATTTTTTCCCAAGATTTAATCTAATATCCCACCTGGTTTATAGTGCTAACTCTTCTGATGTGGATACTGTTATTGTTGATGGAAAGATTCTTATGGAAAAAAGAGAAGTGAAGACCTTAGATGAGGAAAAAATTCTTTATGAGACGGAAAAAAGAGCTTTTTTATTAGTAGAAAAAGAATAGGAGGAAATAAATTATGGCTATACCTTGGATATATATTGAAGATATACCCAAAACAAAAAAAGAGGAAATAGAATTAAGGGGTTGGCTTGCCAATAAAAGATCCAGTGGGAAAATTGTTTTTTTAATAATAAGGGATGGTACAGGATTTATTCAAGGAGTTGCAGATCTAAATAATTTTACCCAAGAAGAATTAGAGAAAATAGAGAAAATTCCTTTAGAATCATCAATTATTGTTCAGGGTAAAGTAAGAGAAGAACCTCGAGCCCCAACAGGATGGGAAATCTACTTAAGTAAAGTAGAAGTTATTTATATATCTCAAGAATATCCTATCCAGAAAAAAGATCATTCTATAGAGTTTTTAATGGAACATAGACATCTTTGGATTAGATCTAGAAAACAGCAAGCAATATTACGAATTAGAAGTGAAATAATAAAAGCAATTAGGGACTTTTTGGACGAGAGGGGTTTTGTCTTAGTGGATGCCCCAATTTTAACTCCATCCTCTTGTGAAGGGACAACGACCCTTTTTGAATTGGATTATTTTGATCTTGGAAAAGCATATTTATCTCAAAGTGGACAACTATATATGGAAGCAGCCTGCATGGCATTGGGAAAGGTTTATTGTTTTGGGCCTGCTTTTCGAGCAGAGAAATCAAAGACAAGGAGACATTTAACAGAATTTTGGATGGTGGAGCCAGAAATGGCCTATTGGGATTGGCAAGATAATATGAGACTTCAGGAAGAGTTAATAAGTTATGTTGTTCAAAGGATTTTAGAGAGAAAAAGAAGAGAACTTGAAATTCTTGAAAGAGATATAAAACCATTAGAGGGAATTCTTCCGCCATTTCCAAGAATTACCTATAGAGAAGCTGTTGAATTGCTGAACAGAAAAGGAATTCCCTTTCAATATGGAGATGATTTTGGTGGAGACGAAGAAACGATAATATCTCAAGAGTTTGATAAGCCAGTTTTTATCCATCATTATCCTGCTAAGATAAAACCATTTTATATGCAACCAGATCCTGAAAATCCAGATTTGGTTCTCAACAATGATCTTTTGGCTCCCGAAGGATATGGAGAAATAATTGGAGGAAGCCAGAGAATTCATGATTTAAATCTTTTAGAAGAAAAAATCAAGGAGAATAATTTACCCCGAGAGGCTTTTGAGTGGTACATTGATTTAAGAAGATATGGCTCGGTTCCCCATTCAGGATTTGGACTGGGAATAGAAAGGACCACTGCTTGGATTTGTGGATTGAAACATGTAAGAGAGGCAATACCTTTCCCAAGACAGATTTATAGGATATATCCTTAAAATTATTTTTATTCTTATTAAAATCTTGATTTTTTACCTTTATTATTTTAAACTAATTAAGGTTTTCTAAATATGCATGAGTGGGCATTAGCAGAAGCAATTGTAAATTCTGTTATAAAGGAAGCTCAGGATAAAAATCTGAGAAAGGTAGATTTATTATCTATAAAAGTAGGAGAAATACAACAAATCGATTTAGAGGTTTTTGATTTTGCTTTGAAGGAATTATCCAAGGATACAATTCTTGATGGTGCAAAGGTAAAATACAAGGATTATCCTGCTATTTTATTCTGCAATGTTTGTGGTAATGAATGGAGTTATAGGGAAAGTTTCGAGAAATTAAAAGATGAGGAGAAAGAGGCTATCCACTTTATTCCAGAAACAATTCATGTTTATATTCGATGTCCAAAATGTAAAAGTGTAGATTTTGAAATCAAAGAAGGAAGAGGAATATGGATTGAGGAAATATTATGAATTTAATTGATCCCAGAATTTGTGCTATTAATGAGAGAATAAAAAATATAAAAAGAATATGGGTAGTTGGTAGTGGGAAAGGAGGTGTTGGGAAGAGCACTTTATCTGCTTTTATTTCTCTTATCTTAAATAAAAAAGGATATAAGGTGGGGCTTTTAGATTTAGATTTTTATGGTCCCTCTTCTCATATTATATTAGGTGTGAAAGATTCAAAGCCTGAAGAAGAATATGGAATAAAACCCATAAATGTTGATGGAATAGAATTTATGTCCATTATATATTTTACTGAGAATAAACCATTATTAATGAGGGGAAAAGATGCTTCAGAAGCTCTCATAGAGATTTTAACTATAACCCGTTGGGGTAATTTGGATTTTTTAATCATTGATATGCCCCCTGGAATGGGGGAAATTTTGTTAGATATGATAAGATTTGTAGCAAATATAGAATTTTTAATTATTTCTAACTCTTCAATAATATCTATGGGGACTGTGGAGAAATTAGTAAAATTTTTAAAAGATCAAAACTTTTTTATATTAGGGCTTATCGAAAATATGAAATTTTCTTCTTCAGATTTTGTCCAGAATAGATGTAGTGAGCTTGGAGTTAAATATTTAGGAGAAATTTCCTTCCATTCAGAATTGGAAGGTTTTTATGGTAGTCCTCAAAGTCTTTTAAGTTCTAAAATTTCTAAAGAACTTGATAATATTCTTTCCCTTCTTACATGAAAAAATTTTAAAAGAGAGGGTGAACTATGGAAAAAATCAGGATTAGAGTTAATGGTAACGAGGTGGAGGTATCTCCAGACAAGACAGTTCTCCAGGTTCTGAAGGAATTAGGGATTCATGTACCTGTACTCTGCCATTACGAGCCTCTTATGCCTCAGGGATCTTGCAGAATTTGTGTAATAGAGGATAGAGGGGTATTAAAAACTGCTTGTACAACTCCTGTGGAACCCAATATGGATATAAAAACTGATACACCAAGTGTTATTAATTCAAGAAAGTTAGTATTAAAGCTACTCTTTTCAGAAAGAAACCATTATTGCATGTATTGCGAAGTAACAGGAGAATGTGAACTACAGGATTTAGGCTACGAATTTGGCTTGGATCATTTTGAATTTCCTACTTATGAAAGAAGATTCCCTGTAGATAATTCCCATGATTTCATAATGATAGATCATAATCGCTGTGTACTTTGTAGAAGATGCGTAAGGGCTTGTTCAGAGATTGCAGGACATTATGTTCTTGGAGAAATGGAAAGAGGAATTGATACTATGATTATTGCAGATATGAATTTGCCTCTTGGAAGTTCCTCTTGTGTGTCCTGTGGTCTATGTGCCCAAGTATGTCCCACAGGAACAATTATAGATAAAAGAGCCTCTTATCTTGGAAGAGAACTACAATCGGATATAATTTATTCTAATTGTGATTTATGTCCTGTGGGATGTGGGTTAGAGATTTACAAGAAGAAGGGAGCTAATTTTATAATAAAGATATATGGAGACTGGAATTCGGATGTTTCTTATGGGGTGCTATGTAAAGTTGGAAGATTTTTGTCTTTATATGATAATAAAGAGAGGGTAAAAGGGATAAGATTAAAAGACGAATTTGGATATAGAAGAATTCATGAGGACGATCTACTATCCCTAATAAAATCTAAATTGAATAATGCAATAGCATATGTAGATGGCTCTCTTTTTAATGAAGAACTGGAACTTATAAGAGAACTATTTAAAGATAAAGTTTATTCTATATATCCTACGGAATCACCTATTCCCACAAATATTAATTTAAAAGACTTAGATAATGGAAGTTTCTTTGTAGTTATTGGGGTGGATTTGAATAGGGAATATGGTACTGTGGGATCTTTTGTCAAAAGGAATGTTATAGGTAAGAAGGCAAAACTTATGGTTGTGGATAAGGGATTCAATAGTCTTGCAAAGATAGCAGATTATGTTTTTAACATAAAGGATCTCGGTTTGGCTTTGGATATATTGAAGAAGGAAAAGGAGATTATTGTTATTTATAAATCCCTCTCTAAGGATGAAGGGAAAATATTAGAATCTCTATCCAATGCTAGATTCTTACATCTTCCCTTAGAGACTAATACCGTAGGATTACAAAAACTTAGAATTAAGCATGATAAAGTGTCAGCAGAGAATGTTTTTATATTTGGTAGAAATTTAGAGGGTATAAGAGATTTACCAATAGAAAATTCATTTACTTTGATCTTTACCCCATATGAAAATAATCAGCTTTATAAAGGAGATGTCATTGTAGGTGTAAATGATGGTTTTGAAAGGGAAGGAACCTTCTATAATTTGGAAGGTAAGAAACTAAGGAAAGAAAAAGTCTTAAAACCAGCCTATGATGTAATTGATTTAAAAACTTTTCTTTCTTATGTTTTAGGCAAAACTGAAAAAGTATCCTAATTTGAGAGGTGGAAAAATATGGGAAAGATAAAGGTTGCTTCAATTTGGTGCGAAGGATGTTCCGGATGCCATATGTCCTTTCTTGATATGGATGAAAGATTGGTAGAACTTATCAATAAGGGATTGGAAATAAATGCTACTCCAATTACAGATTTAAAGGTTCCTGATGAAGATACAGATGTAGGTATTATAGAGGGAGCAGTTGCAACTAATCACCATGAAGAAGAAGTAAAGATGATGAGGGAAAGATGCAAATTTATTGTAGCTCTTGGAGATTGTGCAGTTTTTGGTGGTATCCCCACTATGAGGAATTACTTCTCAAAAGAGGAATTATTGGAAAGGGGATATATTACTACTGAGAGTACTGTGGAGGGTAAAATTCCAACCTCAGAAGAGATTGGAAAACATTTACCAAAAACGAAGGCTGTTAATGAGGTAATAAAGGTAGATTTTTATATTCCAGGATGTCCTCCATCTGCTGATGCAATATACTATGTTTTAAGAGAAGTATTAGAAGGTAGAGTACCTAAATTAGAAGGCGAACTTCTTAAGTATGAATAAGGGGTGAGAGTTATGGAGAAAAAGATTACTATAAGTCCAATTACAAGAATAGAAGGACATGCAAGGGTGACCATACATTTAGATGATAATGGAAAAGTAGAAAAAGCGTTCTTCCATGTAGACCAATTTAGAGGATTTGAGAAATTTTCTGAAGGAAGACATTTTTCTGAGATGCCTGTTATTACAGAGAGAATATGTGGTATCTGTCCCATAAGCCATCATCTTGCCTCTGCGAAGGCTTGTGATGAAATTATTGGGATAGAGATACCAAAAACAGCAAAACTTTTAAGGGAACTTATTCATATGGGGCAAATTATACAGTCTCATTCAATGCACTTTTTTGAATTGGCAGGGCCCGATTTACTTTTAGGCTGGGATGCAGATCCAAGAATTAGAAATGTTGTAGGTCTTATACAAGAAAATCCTGAATTAGCCTTAAAAGCTGTAAGACTTAGAAAATTTGGCCAAAGGATTATTGAACTTGTAGCAGGAAGAAGAATACATCCTTCTTTTGCAATACCAGGTGGAGTAAATAGTTCTCTGTCTCCTTCTGCAAGGGATGAAATTCTAAAGGGTATTGATGAAATGATATCTTACATTCAAGAGGGAATAAAGCTTGCAGAAGAGTTCATAGATAAAAACAAGGAAGAATGTGGGAAATTTGCATCTTTTTCTACAGGATATTTAGGGCTTGTAAAGGATGATGGATCTTTGGAACTTTATGATGGAAAATTAAGATTTATGGATAAAGAGGGAAATATAGTAAGGGAATTTAGACCTCAATATTATTTAAGATATATAGGGGAAAGGGTTGAGGATTGGAGCTACCTAAAATTCCCATATTATAAACCCTTTGGATATCCAGAAGGAGTTTATAGGGTAGGTCCTTTAGCAAGATTAAATATAGCAGACAAGATAAGTACACCTATTGCTAATAATGAATTTAAAAAGTTTAAATCTATCAGGAATGGAAAACCTGTAGAAGGATCTCTTTATTATCACTATGCAAGATTAATTGAAACAATTTATGCGTTAGAAAGAGCAAGAGAAATCTTAGAAGATCCTGAAGCTATGAGTCAAGATGTGTTGAGACTTGGCGAAGTAAAAAATAAAGAAGGTATTGGTGTAATTGAGGCACCACGGGGTACTCTAATTCATCACTATTGGGTAGATGAAAAGGGAACAATAGAAAAAGTAAATTTAATAGTTTCTACAGGTCATAATAATTGGGCGATGAGTAAAGCAGTAGAACAGGTTGCAAAGGCTTATGTAGATGGTAAAAATTTGAAAGAGGGTATGTTAAATAGAGTAGAAGGAGCTATAAGATGTTATGATCCTTGTCTTTCCTGTTCCACCCACGCTATAGGGAAAATGCCATTAATTATAGAATTATATGATAAAGATGGTAATTTAATTAGTGGTTTAAAAAGAGATTGAGAAAAATACTTTTAATTGGATTTGGAAATGAATATAGAAGAGATGATGGATTAGGAATAAAGCTCCTGGACCTAATAAATGGAGATATTGAAAAGATAAAGGTTCAGGAGCTTACTTTTGATGTAGCTGAAGTTTTAAAAGACTACGATGTAGTAATTTTTATTGATGCTTCCATAGATGGGGAGGAAGTTATTATTAGAAAAATAGAAGAAAAAAAGATTTTTTCTCCTTTTACTCATCATACATCCTGTGAAGAGCTCCTATCTTGGACAAGAACTCTTTATGGAAAAAACCCAGATTTTTATTTATTATCCCTTAGAGGATATGATTTTGATTTTGGGGAGGAACTTTCAGAAAAAGCAAAGGAAAATCTTAAAAAGGGATTAGATTTCTTAGAGAAGTTTTTAGAAAATATTCATGCACAAGACATATAAGATAAAAATATATGGAATAGTCCAAGGAGTAGGATTTAGACCCTTTATATTTAAGCTTGCTAAAGACCTTAATTTAACAGGATGGATTTTTAATTCTACCGGATCAGTGCATATTTTAGTTCAAGGTCAAGAAGAAAGAATAAAACTTTTTATAGATAATATACTAAAAGATCCTCCTCCATTATCAAGAATTGAAAAAATTGAAAAGGAAAGAATTTTTACAGAGGAGATTTTTAATGAATTTTCAATTATAGAAAGTAAAGAAGATCAAGGATTTAATTTTATATCTCCAGACATTGCTGTATGTGATGATTGTCTCTCGGAGATGAGAGATCCAAGGGATAGAAGATATAAATATCCATTTATAAATTGTACAAATTGTGGTCCCAGGTATACTATAATATTAGATCTACCCTATGATAGAGACAAAACCACCATGAAAATCTTTGAAATGTGTAGTGAATGTGAAAGGGAATATACTGATCCTTCCTCAAGAAGATTTCATGCCCAACCCATTTCTTGTTATGATTGTGGTCCTTCTATATGGATAGAGGGGGAAAGAACAGATATTTTTGAAAAAATAGCTGATTATTTAAAAGATGGAAAGATCTTAGCTATAAAGGGGATTGGGGGATTTCATCTCGCATGTGATGCCACAAACCATAAGACCGTGATAAAACTTAGGGAAAGGAAGAAAAGACCCTCAAAGCCCTTTGCTATAATGATGAAGGATTTGGATATGATTAAAAAATATTGTTATGTTAATGAAGAGGAGGAAAAAATATTAATCTCAAAGGAAAGACCCATTGTATTACTTAGAATAAAAAACCTTTATGACATTTCCCCATTGGTATCTCCTAATAATGAATACTTAGGAGTTATGTTGCCATATGCTCCTTATCATTATCTTATCTTTGATCACTTTGATAAACCTATAATTATGACCAGTGGAAATCTAAGTGATGAACCTATAGTAAAAGACAATCATGAGGCAAAAGAGAAACTGAAGAATATTGCAGATATTTTCGTATTTCATAATAGAGAGATATCTCACAGGATTGATGATAGTGTAGTATTTATAGAAAACAAGGAGGTAAATATTATAAGAAGGGCAAGGGGATATGCTCCTGAGCCCATAAAGATACCTATCAAAATAAAGCCAAGTCTTGCTCTTGGTGGAGAATTAAAAAATACCTTCTCCCTTGGAAAAGAAAATTATGTATTTATGAGTCCCCATATAGGAGATCTTAAGGACAAGGATACTTTAACAGCATATGAAGAAACAATAAATGAGTTTATTAGATTATTAAAAATTGAACCTGAAATTCTAATACATGATTTACATCCTCAATATCTTTCAACGGACTTTGCAGAAAAATTTAAAAGATATATGGAAGTAAAATCTATTCAACATCACAAAGCACACTTTTTCTCCCTCCTTCTTGATAGAGAGATTAAAGATGAAATAATTTGTTTCTCCTTTGATGGCACAGGATATGGAGAAGATGGGAATATATGGGGAGGAGAAGTATTTGTAGGAAGCATAGATAAAGTTGAAAGAGTGGGACATTTTAAATATTTTCCTATAGCAGGAGGAAATTATGCTATAGAAAGTCCTAAAAAAATTGCTATTTCATATCTTATTAAATATTTTCCAGAAAAATTGGAAAAATTATTTCCTAATATAGATCCCTTTGAAAAGGAGATAATGGAGAAAATGATTAACAAAGGGGAAAATATATTTTATACCTCCTCTTGTGGAAGAATTTTTGATCTTGTATCTTGTCTTCTAAAAATAAGAGAACATATTGAATATGAGGGGCAAGCAGCAATAGAGCTTGAAATGACTGCTATGAGAAGTGAAAATCAGAAATACTATAACTTTAGAATATTTGAAGAGAATAATAAATTTGTTATTGATACATATCCCATTATTGAAGAGATTCTTTATGAAATTGAAAAGAAGGAAAAACCAGATATAGCAAGGAAATTTCATAATACAATATCTCAAATAATATTGGTTATTTCTGAAATGTTAAGAGAGATATTTAAAATTAAAAAAATAGGTTTTTCGGGGGGAGTTTTTCAAAATAGACTTCTTCTCACCCTTACAACACTAAAACTTAACGAAAGAGGGTTTCAAGTTTATACTCATAAAAAAGTTCCCACTAATGATGGTGGTATCTCTCTTGGGCAAATGATTTTAGGGAAGGAATAATATTAAACAAATTTTTATTCTTGATTTAATCTCTATTTTTTTTGACAGCAAAGCTAAATTATGCTAAAATTCTTTTCAGTTGAAAATGTTGAAGGGTTTTTATTTTTTTAAGGAAGAAGTTTGGGAGAAAGAACCTAAGGTTTCTGAGATTTTAGGAATCTTAGGTTCTTTTATTTTTCAGAGAAAGAGAGGTGAAGTGTACCGGGGAACCAATTTAATTTTTCAGAATCTTTTTAGGGTTTTAAGAGTTTCCCTTAAAACTCTTAAATCTAAAAAATTTCCTGAGGTGAGAAATGAGTAAGACTTTGTACGTGGGAAATCTTCCTTGGTCTACTACCGAGGAAGAGTTAAAAAATGTATTTTCAAATTATGGAAATGTAATTTCTGCAAGAATTATCTCGGACAAAAACACCGGAAGGTCTCGAGGTTTTGGATTTGTGGAGGTTGATGAAAGTTCTGCAGAGAAGATGATTAATGCTTTAAATGGATCAGAATTAAAGGGAAGAAAAATAATAGTCAATGAGGCAAAACCAAGGGAAGAAAAACCGAGAGAAAGAAGATCTCGGTCTTAAATATATTTGAAACTTTTTGCTACTTATTTATACTTTAAATATAATTATTATGGACCCCTAATATTAGGGGTCCATATTTTAAAGTGTCTAATGGAGGTAATAGGAATTGAGAAAATTAAAGGTTCTATTAGTTGGTATAGGGATCTTTTTACTACTCATAATTTTAGTGGGTATAGGAGGATATTTTTATATACAGAATAGCTATTACTATGTTCCCAGTAGTTCCTTTCCCTCCCTTAATCCCATAGACTTTTCAGAAATGATTTTAGGAAAGATGGATAGAATAAATATATTATTTTTAGGGGTTGACGAAAGAAAAGAAGATAGGGGAAGGAGTGATACTCTTATTTTTGTTTCTTTAGATTTAATAGACAAAAAAATAGATATTCTTTCTATTCCTCGAGATACAAGGGTTTTAATTCCAGGATTTGGTTATGATAAGATAAATCATGCATATCACTATGGAGGAGTAGATCTTGCAGTAAGGACAGTGGAAGAATTTTTAGGAATTCCTATAAATTATTATGCAAAAATGAATTTTCAACAATTTGAAAAATTAATTGATGCTATAGGAGGAGTTGATATTGAAGTTGAGAAGCCTATGTATTATAGAGATCGAACTGATAAACTTTATATAAGATTAACTCCTGGAAAGCATCATCTTAATGGGAAAGATGCTCTTGGATATGTAAGATTTAGGTATGATCCCTTGGGAGATTTTGGAAGAATAGAGAGACAACAAAAGTTTTTAAGAGCTTTATATGATCAAATGAAGAACAAGATTTCTTTAACAAACCTTCCTCAATATATAAACTTGGTAGGTTCTACTATAGAAACAAATGTTTCCTTCTACGAGGCTTTATTTTTAGCATCAAAATTTATAAATATTGAGGAAAAAGATATTAATATGAGTATGATGCCAGGAATTCCTGAAAATATCAATGGAATTAGTTATGTTATACCTGATATTGACAAGATTAGAGAATGGAAAAAATCTATTTTTAATAGAATAGAATAAATATGATTTGGGGGTGGAAGCTTTTTGAATAGTAAGGAAAAGGTATTTCATGTTGCTCGCTTGATTTTAGATAAAAAAGGAATTGACGTTATAATTTTAGATTTATCCAACATTTCTGGAATAACAGACTTTTTTGTAATATGTACAGGTATGACTCCCACCCAAAGAAGGGCAATACAGAGAGCAATTGAAGAAGAAATGGATAAATTAGGATATAAACCTCGAGGGATAGAAGGGAAAGAAGGAAGTGGATGGTTATTGTTAGATTATAATGATTTTATAGTTCACATATTCTCTCAAAAAGCTCGAGAGTTTTACAAAATTGAAGAACTTTACAAAAATGCTCCCCAATATACTGAATTTTGATGTTAGATATTCCTAATTCTTGGGAAAAAGTTAAAGATAGCATAATCGAGAAAAGAGGATTAGTAGTAGTATTAGGACTTCCTGATGTTGGCAAAAGTTCCTTTGTGTATTACTTGTCTAAGGAAGGTTTAAGTAAAAACTTAAAAATTGGAATAGTAAATAGTGATTTAGGACAAAGTGAATTAGGAATTCCAACAACAGTAAGTCTAAGTATTCCAGAAAAAATTTTTCAAAGTTTTGATGAGCTTTCCATCTTTGACTGGTACTTTGTAGGATCCATTTCCCCTGCAGGGCATCTTTTACCCCTTTTGGTGGGGGTGAAAAATTTAATAGATAGAGCAAAATCTTTTGGGTGTGAGTTGATTATTTTAAATACCTGCGGTCTTATCTTGGGAAGATTGGGAAGGGTGCTAAAATATTATAAACTTTCTTTATTAAGACCTGAGCATATCGTCTTTATAAAGAAAGAGAATGAACTGGAAGGTTTTTTAAAGATTATTAAAAGATTTTCATCAGAATTTTATATTATTCCAAGAAGTAATATGGCAAGAGAAAGATCCTTTGAAGAGAGAAAGGCTTTTAGAGAGAAAAGATTTTTTCAATATTTTACTAAGGGAAGTATTTTAGAGCTTCCTTCTTTTCTCATTCACTCCATAAATAAATATATTGATAAAACTAAAGAAGATACTTTAAAGAATAGATTAGTGGGACTTTTAGGAGAAAAAGAGAACCTTCTTGCCCTTGGAATTTTAGAGAAGGTTGATTTCAAAAATAATATTTTGAGGGTTTTTACCCCTTATCAAGAGAAAGAGAAAATAAAGAGAATCGAATTGGGAGATCTATATCTTTCTATGAAAGGTGAGGAGCTAAGAAGAGTAGCTCCCCACCTTTAAAAATTATACTTTTGGTAGATCCTTTAATGCTTCTTCTACTTTTTCTCTTGGATAAGCAAAATTTTCTAATTTTCCTGCAAAATATTGATCATAGGCAGAGAGGTCAAAAAATCCGTGACCACTAAGATTAAATAATATTACTCTTTTTTCTCCTTTTTCTTTTGCATCCTTTGCCTCGTCAATCACTGCCTTTATAGCATGGGCAGATTCAGGAGCAGGAACTATTCCTTCGGTTCTTGCGAATATTACTGCAGAGTCAAAAACATCTAATTGGTGGTATGCCCTTGCAGATATGTAGCCATGATGGTAGAGAGTACTTACAATGGGGGCCATACCATGATATCTTAATCCTCCTGCATGAATTCCAGGAGGAATGAAATTATGGCCCAATGTATACATTTTAAGAAGAGGAGTAGTTTTTGCAGTATCTCCAAAATCATAGGTATAAATTCCTTTTGTTAGGCTGGGGCATGATTCTGGTTCCACTGCAATAACTTCTATTTTTTTACCCTTAAATTTTTCTCTTAAAAATGGAAAGGATAATCCTGCAAAATTGCTTCCTCCTCCCACACAGCCAATTACTACATCTGGGAATTCATCTACCATTTCTAATTGTAATAAAGCCTCTTCTCCAATGATTGTTTGGTGTAAAAGAACATGATTTAATACACTCCCCAATGAATACTTTGTATCATCCCTTTTTACCGCATCTTCTACTGCCTCGCTTATTGCAATCCCTAAGGAACCTAAGGATTCTGGATCTTTTTCTAAGATTTTCCTTCCTGCTTCAGTGTCAGGGCTGGGACTTGGAACAACCTTTGCTCCCCACGTCTCCATTAAAGATCTTCTATATGGCTTTTGATAATAACTTACCTTTACCATATAAACTTTACACTCTAATCCGAAAAGATTGCAAGCAAAGGCTAAAGCAGAGCCCCATTGTCCTGCCCCTGTTTCTGTGGTTAATCTCTTAACTCCCTCTAATTTATTAAAGTAGGCTTGAGCTACTGCAGTATTGGGTTTATGACTTCCCGGTGGACTTACTCCCTCATATTTATAATATATATGGGCAGGAGTATCCAAATATCTCTCTAAATTTATCGCTCGATATAAGGGGGTAGGTCTCCACATTTTGTAAATTTCTAAAACTTCCTCCGGTATAGGGATGTATCTTTCGGTACTCACTTCCTGCTGAATAAGAGAAAGAGGAAATATTGGCGCCAAATCTTCAGGAGTTACGGGTTTTCCTGTGGCAGGATGCAAAACTGGTGGCAGGGGGCAGGGAAGATCTGCTAAAATGTTGTACCACTCCTTTGGAATCTTTTCTTCTTCTAATAAGATTTTTCTTTTGATTCCCATAAATAACCCTCCTTTTTAATAGTTTTTAAAAATAAAAAAGCCTTCTCGCCCATTAAAGGACGAGAAGGCTAATTCTCGTGGTACCACCTTACTTAGGCAACATCGCCTCTCTCTTTTTGGGTACGGGAGATCTTCTTTGCTCCGATACCCTTTGCCTTGATAACGGTGGCAACATCCGTTGGAGCCTACTCAAGGATTATT
>CALHLF010000047.1 GCA_938034905.1 uncultured bacterium
AAACACAAAAATAATTTTTAAAAAGTGATTTATATCACTTTTTTTTACCCTTAAGAGTTAGAACTATTTAAAGAGTCTTAAAAGGATCCTCTATCTCTATAGTTTCCTTCTCAACGGTCTTTCCTCTTCCCTAATAAATAGGTTCAAAATCATAAGAGTAATATACTTTTATTCCCTTACTTTTTGCAAATTCTTCTACCTCTGGCTCTGTCATATAGGTAACAATAATAGGGAATATATCCTCTGATATTATTTCTCTAATATCCTTTTATAAATATCTCTCTCCCATCTTTTTCTCCCTTTCCTAAGATGTTTACTTCCATTGGTTCTCCTTTTTTATTCTTTATAAACTTCTTTGTTATTCCATTTAATTGTCTTTGCGTATTCTTTACCACTAAAGTTAATTCTCTAATTTCCTCTTCAGTTTTTCTCTGAGCCTTAGCAAGAGCTTTTAATTCTTCCTCAGTTCTCTTCTGGGCCTGAATAAGTTCCTCTATTCTTTTTTCCGTTTGATTTTGAGAGAAAATTAACTTCTCAACTGCAGATTTTAGATCTACAATTTCCCTATGAAGAGGGAGTCTCTCTTCTAATTCCTGAAGCAATATCTCTCTTATTATAGGATAGAGCTCTTCTTTTGATATTGCTATTTATAAATTCCTCCTTAGTTGTATTTTATCATATTTAGGAAAACTATGAATCCCTTTTGTCGAATGTGATCTAAATCACTTTTATAAAATTTAATTTGGGGGGTTAAAATGAAATATTTAAAAATTTTGTTCCTTCTTATTTTTGCACTTTCAGTCTTTAACTTTACTTTAGCCCAAGAAGAATCTGAAGAAGTAATATTAGAGGAAGAAATAGAACTTTCAAATTTAGTTCAGAATGGAGATTTTGAAAGCAGAGATATTTCCCCATGGGAAGTAGTATTAATAAATATAAAGGATTCTAACTACTACGAAGCGGAAATATTTATTGATTATTTTATGTGGGTAAGAAGAAATTCTGGGGGAGATGGTGGATATATTGGAATTAAACAATCTTTAGGAAATTATGACATTACTGGGAAAAAGAGCCTAAAACTTGCTTTAGATATATTAATTTCCCTTCAAGAGTTAGATTCCGATGGCTGGGCTGGAGGCGAGTATCCTGCAAATGTTGAATTAGTATTTGTTAATCAAAATAATGAAGAATATGTTTATAAGAAATGTTTTATTTTAAAAGGGAGCAATATAAATTATCCAGAAAATAATGTAACAGAGATTGAAAGTGGAGACTTCTATCATTTTGAAATAGATTTAATGCAAGATCCTAAAATTGCAGAAAATATTTTATCTTACCCACATTTAAAGGAGATAAGAATAGGGGGAAGCGGTTGGGACTTTGGAGGAGCAGTGGATAATGTTGTTTTGAATTACTATTGATAGAGCAAAAAACTTATGATATAAATATAAAAAGAAGAAATTATAAAAAGGAATAATAAAAAATGAAGAGATGGATTATCCTTCTTGCCGGAATAATTATTTATATATGTTTAGGAACAGTTTATTCATGGAGCATATTTAGAAAACCTTTAGAGAATCTACTAAATATAGGTGCCACCCAAAGTGGATTTCCCTATATGACTTTTCTTGCATTATTTTCCCTATTAATGGCTATTTCTGGAAGTTTTATAAGCAAATATCCCCCTAATTTGATAATCGCAATAGGAGGCACAGCCGTAGGATTAGGATGGATTCTTTCTGGTTTTGTCTCAAATATAAACCTTATGACTATAACTTACGGTATTTTAGGAGGAGGGGGCGTAGGAATAACCTATGGTGTACCGATAGCTGTAATCTCTAAGTGGTTTCCTGATAAAAAGGGTTTAGCTATGGGACTTGTTATTTCAGGTTTTGGTCTATCGCCACTTATTACTGCTCCATTAGCACGGTATTTGATAGATATTTATGGTCCCCTTCAGACTTTAAAAATCCTAGGATCTATCTTTTTAATCCTTATAATTTCCTTAGGCTTTCTTTTCAAATTTCCTCCAGAAAACCTTAGCCCAGTAACTAACCAAAATGTAGCTTCTACGGAGATAGACACAAAATCCATGCTGAAAAACAAAAAATTTTATGGACTATGGACATGCTATATGATAGGAACTTTAATAGGATTAATGATTATTGGAATAACAAGTCCTGTAGGTGAGGAATTGATAAGATTAGAACCCAAATTCACTGCAAGAATAATCTCTTTATTCGCCATTTTTAATGCTTTAGGGAGGCCTCTCTTTGGGTGGTTAACAGATAAGATCTATCCCCTAAAAGCTTCCCTTTTATCTTATATTTTAGTAATTGTTGCTTCTATTATTATGCTGTCATCTCCTAGTTTATTTACTTATATATTAGCCTTTTCTCTTCTTTGGTTGAATCTGGGAGCATGGCTTGCTATTGCACCAACTGCCACTATAATATTCTTCGGACAAAAATACTATAGTAAAAACTACGGAATTGTCTTTACTGCCTATGGAATAGGAGCACTACTAGGAGTTTCTATTTCAGGAATACTAAGAGACATATTGGGTACTTATCTTTACGTTTTTTACCTTCTTATTTTATTAGGATTAACAGGTATTCTTATAGCCTTTTTATTCCTTAGGGGAAAAGATAAAAACAAAATTTAATTGATAGAGATCTTAAAAAATATCCCCTA
>CALHLF010000048.1 GCA_938034905.1 uncultured bacterium
GCATATAAAAGGGGATCATTTTTTGATAAAAAACCATTATAATTATCAATTACTCCTTCCGAAGTAACAGAATTTTCAATTAATAAAGAGGGACATCCAAAGGAAGATGCCTCCTTTATAACAATAGCAGAGGAATCATAAAGGGATGGGAAAAGAAAAAGATCTGCTCTTGCATAAAAGGATTTTAAAAATTCTCTATCTAATATTTTTCCTGTAAATATCACATTCTTATTAAGATTAAGATTCCCAACTAAACTTTTCAAGTAAGTTTCGTCCTTTCCTGTTCCTACAATAAATGCCTTAAAATTTATCCCAAAATCTCTTAAATGTTTTAAAGAGTGTATTAATACTTCAAGATTCTTATGGAGAATCAATTGTCCAATATATAAAAATACTATATCTTCAGGCTTAAGATTATAAGTTTCATTTATCCTCCTTCTATATTCCTCTATTTCTTCGATAGAAGGAGCGATAAATTCGCTTCCATTGGGGACTACTTCAATTTTTTTTCTAAAACCATATTCTCTAAGAACATCCGCAGTAGATTTGTTAACAGTCCAGACTTCATCTACATGATTATAAAAATCAACTACTATTCTAACCATAATTTTAGCTAAAAAATCAGATTTTACTGCAGATTTAAAATCATCATAATATTTTGTATGAAAAGTAGCGATTATAGGAATCTTTCTTTTTTTTGCAACATAAAGGGCTAAAACTCCCGCAGAGAAGGGAGAATGGGCATGAATTAAAGAGAAAGGAATTTTCATTAGTCTCCTCATCATTTTTATATTAACAAAGGGGATTCCAAATCTATAAGGAGGTCTTAACAGGACAGGAAGGGAAGAGAATCTTATTACATCAAACTCTTCATTATCTATATAATTGGGATAGGTGGGGGTTATAACATAAGTCTTTACATGCTTTTTATTGAGCCAGTAAGCATAATTCTTAACTACATTGGCAACTCCATCTGTAATCGGAATATAGGAATCACTAAATTGTCCAATAATCAGGCTCATGTTAAAATTATATCATGTTATTAGAAAAAGCTTCAAAGGAGAGGATTGGAGATGAAAAGAAAAATAGCAATTATTGGAACAGGTTATATCGGATTAATTACAGCTTTAGGACTTTCAGAGCTTGGCAACAAAGTTATATGTGTAGATATAGATGGAGAAAAAATATCTCTCTTAAATCAAGGAATATCCCCAATATATGAGGAGGGAGTTTCTGAACTTTTAGAAAGAAATATTAAAGAAAAGAGAATTTTCTTTACTAAGAATTTCAAAGAAGGAGTAGAAAATTCTGAGATTATTTTTATATGTGTAAATACCCCATCAAAGGATGATGGGGAAGTGGATTTGTCGCAAATTGTTTCATCTGCGAAGGAATTAGCTCCTTATCTTAAAGATAGAAAAATTGTAAGTATAAAAAGTACCATTCCTGTTGGAGCTCTTTCCAAGATTAAGGAGATTTTTGAGAAGGAAGGAAAGAAGGAAAAAAAAGATTATGAAATTGCAGTTGTTCCTGAGTTTTTAAGGGAAGGGAGTGCGATAAAAGACTTTTTTAATCCCTCAAGAATAGTAATTGGAGCAGAAGATGAAGAAGTTGTAAATATCCTGAAGGAATTATTTTTACCCCTTAATTCTCCTATAGTAATAACAAAACCTATAACTGCCATTTTAATAAAATATGCCTCCAATGCCTTTCTTGCCATGAGAATATCCTTTATAAACGAAATTGCAAATATATGTGAAAAATTTTCTGCTGATATCTCTGAAGTGATAGAAGGTATGAAGTATGATAAAAGGATAGGAGGAGAATACTTATCTCCAGGAATTGGATTTGGAGGGCCATGCCTTGGAAAGGACTTAATAGGTCTTATTAAAATGGCAGAAAAGAAGGGATACGAACCTGACTTTCTAAGAGCAATACTTGAGAAAAATGAACATCAAGTAAGATATATTGTCTATAAAGTAAAAGAGGAATTAGGAGATCTTTTATATGATTATACCATTGGTGTATGGGGACTTACCTTTAAGCCAAATACTAATGACGTTAGAAACTCCCTATCCATAAAGATAATAAATATTTTGAAAAATGATGGTGCTAAAATAAAGGCCTATGATCCCAAAGGAATGGAAGAGGCAAAAAAAATAATTAACGATATTGAATTCTGTGAAGATATATATGAGACTGCAAAGGAAAGTGATCTTATTCTTATTTTAACAAGATGGGAAGATTTTAAAAATGTAGATCTTTTAAAGCTAAAATCTTTTTTAAAAAGACCAGTTATTATTGATGGTGTAAATATCTTAGATCCAAAAGAGGTAAAAACTCATGGATTTATCTATAAAGGAGTAGGAAGATAAAAAAATTATGATATAATAAAAATATGTTAAGAAAAGTTTTTATCTTATTTTTTTGTATTTTTCTATTTTCTCCTTATATTTTTGCAAAGGAACTAAAGGTAGTTTTAGACAGAGATTATCCACCCTTTACATATATAGACGAGAAGGAAAATCTTGTAGGAATCTCTGTAGAATTTTGGAAACTCTGGGAGAAAAGGACAGGAATTAAAGTAAAACTTATTCCTGTAGAATGGGCAAAGGCCCATGAAATGATAAAAAATAAGGAAGCAGATGTTATAGATAACATATTTAAGACTAAAAAAAGAGAAGAATATTTAGATTTTACAAAACCTCTTTTTAAAATGACTTCAAGTATATATTATAATTCAAAACTTCCCAAAATTTCCTCCTTAGAGGATATCACCCCCTATTTGGTAGGGGTAAAAGAGAAGGATGCATTAATTGATATAGCATTATCTAAAAATCCTAACTTGAAATTTAGATTTTATAAAAATTATTCTGATATTGTAGAAGGGGCAAAAAGGGGAGAAATAAGTGTATTTCTTATGGATGATATTCCTGCAAATTTTTATTTAATAAAATATAACCTTCTTTATAAATTTTTGAAAACTGAGCCCTTTACTTTTAATTATCTTTACCTTGCCACCCAAAAGGGAAATATCGATATTTTAAATATTTTGAACAATGGACTCTCTCAGATCAAAGAGGAAGAATTAAATAATCTAATTAAAAAATACACTATAGGAAGAGAGGAATTCCCTAAATGGTTAGAAAGGGCAATTTTATACGTTTTTTTATCTCTCTTCTTTATAATATTTTTTCTTTTTCTCTTTAACAGGATTCTTTCAAGGAAAGTTTCAATGGCAACAGCAAAATTAAAGGAATCTCAAGAAGAACTTGAAAGAGCAATAGGTAGAATCTGGAAAATCTTTGAAGTGATCTCTGAGTTAGCAAATATAAAATTAAGAGAAGAATTTTTCTTAAAAAGAGTTCTGGATTTTGTCAAAGATGCATTTCCCAAGATAAATTCAGCAATTCTCCTTATTTTAGAAGGAGATGAGCTTAAACCCTTAGAAAGCTATGAACTTAATGAAGGATGGAAGGAAAAAGTTTTAAAAGTAAAGGATTCTTCAATATTAGAGAAAATAAGTCTTTTAAATAAAAGGAATTTTCCCTTATTTTTTCAAAATTCAAAGGATTTTTGGGAAAACATAGAAGAATCAATAATTTTACCAATAAAATCCGGTGAATATTTAATTTTTATTAATATACATAAAGAAAATAAAGAGAATTTTACAGAGATAGATTTAAAGTTAGCAGAATGGCTTGAGAATATTATCTCAAGATTTTATGAGTTTAGAGATTTTATTAAAAAAGAGGAGATATTCCTTAATAGAATAATACTTACCCTTTTGAGAACCTTGGAATATTACGATAAATATACCGAAGGACATTCTGAAAGAGTTGCCAGATGTGCTGTAAAGATTGCAGAAAAATTAAATCTTCCTTTGGAAAATATTAGAAAGCTTTATTGGTCGGCATTGGTCCATGATATTGGAAAAATATATGTGCCTCAAAGAATTTTAAATAAACCAGAGAAATTAACAAAGGAGGAATACGAATTTGTTAAAATACATCCTATAAAGAGTGAAGAGCTTTTAAAGAACATAGAAGAACTTAGAGAGATAGCCCACATTGTAAGATATCATCATGAAAGATGGGATGGGAATGGATATCCTGATGGATTAGCTAAGGAGGAAATACCATTAGAGTCAAGGATTCTTGGTATAGCTGATGCCTTTGATGCTATGACCAGCGAAAGACCCTATAAAAGGGCTTTAACCTTGGAAGAAGCTATAAAAGAGATAGAAAGATGTAGTGGAAGCCAGTTTGACCCAAAACTTTCTGAGATAATGATTGTTATAATAAAAGAAGAACTATTTGAAAAAACTCCCTCTTAATAGTTAAAGGGTTCTATTAAATCTTCAGAATCATATTTAGGATTATTTACTTTCTTGGACACTGGATATGCGAACATAAACTCTTCTGGATATGGTTTTAGTAAATCCAAAAGTCTTTTAATATTTCCTTCATACTTATTTATCCAGATTTCTTCATCTTCTCTTTTTAAGATTACTGGCATCCTATCATGAATCTCCCTCATGAAAGGATTGGCAGATGTAGTTATAATTGTAAAACTTTTAATTATATTTCCCTTTTCATCTTTCCATAAATCATAAAGCCCTGCAAAGGCAAAAAGGGAGAAATCTCTTAGATGAATAATATAGGGAATTTTATCAGATCCTTGTTTTTTCCATTCATAAAATCCATTAGCAGGAATTAAACATCTTCTCCTTATAAAAGAATCTTTAAAGGCAGGCCTTTCAAGAAGTGACTCTGCCCTTGCATTTATCATTCTATTCCCTATGGATGGATCCTTTGCCCAATAGGGAATAAGCCCCCATTTTGCCTCTTCTATCCTATTGGGACTTTCCTGAAAGATTATTGGAACAGGTTGGCCCGGGGAAATATTGTATCTTCTTCTCAGACTTAAATTCTGATATATTTTTACATTAAACCTTTCAGGAATCTTCTCTATATCCACTAATAAAAATCTTCCACACACACTTAATTATAACATAGCTTTAATATTATTTTAAAATTACAATGCTAAAATCTACTTAGACAATTTTGGAGAGGCTATTTTCGGTTTTGGAATTCTATTTTTAGGTCTTTATTTAATGGAGGGCTCATTATCCTCTCTTAAAAATTGGAGACCTTTTCATTCATTAATGATCTCGATGAGTAAAAAACCCATCCTTGGGATCTTTACAGGAGCAATAATAACAGGGATAATTCAAAGTAGTAGTGTGACTACAAGTATTGTGGTAGCATTAGCTGGAAAGGATGCAATATCAATCTCTTCTGCAGTTCCCCTTATCTTAGGTGCTAATATAGGAACCTGTATTACTGCTCTTTTAGCATCAATAAATACAAGACTTTCTGCAAGAAGAACTGCAGTTGCCCATCTCTTTTTTAATGTTATTGGAGTAATCTTGATCTTTCCCTTTTTATCTTACTTTATAAAATTAGTTTCCTTAACTTCGACGGACACCGCAAGACAAGTTGCAAATGCTCATACTATTTTTAATATTCTCTGGTCTTTCATTTGGATATGGTTTACAAAGGAGTATGCAAAAATAATCAAAAAATTAGTTCCAGGAGAAGAAAGAATAGTTATAAGAAAACCATTATTTTTAAATCCTCTTCTCTTAAGTACTCCTTCGACTGCTTTAGAAAGTGCCAGGAAAGAATTAATAAGAATGGCAGAAATATCTGAAGAAATGTTTAATTTAACCTTTGACTGTTTAGAAAATAATCATCTTAATCATCAAAAAGATATTATTGTTATGGAAGATTTAACAGATAGTTTAAAGGCAAATCTAATAAATTATCTTACAAAACTATCGGCAGTTTCCCTCTCTGAGGGAGAAGCAAAAGAATTAAATGCTATATTAAGAAGTGTGGAAGACGTGGAAAGAATTGCAGATCATTTGACAAATATAATGGAGAAAATAAGTGACAAGATATCAAGCAAAGTGGAATTCTCAGATTTTGCAAAAAAAGATCTTAATGAGCTTAAAAACCTTGTATTCAAAAACATGAAAAATGCTTTTGAAATGATTAAAGAGAGTCATGTATCAAGATTAAAAGAATTAGAAGATATGGAAAGAGAGATAGATAAAATGATAAAGGAGTCAATAAATAAACATATTGAAAGGATGAAGATAGGAGTGTGTAATCCCATTGCAGGATTAATCTTTTCTG
>CALHLF010000049.1 GCA_938034905.1 uncultured bacterium
AGGAGGAGAGTATGAGAAAATATAAAGAAAGGGTTAAAAGGTATGAGAGAAAGATTGATTTTTATTTTCCTTCTCCTTTAAAGAAAAGGATGAGAGATAATTATAAAAGAGAGGCAAAGAGATTAGCGGTGATTGATGAGATGGTTAATAAAATTCTTAGGGATAATCAGATTCCTTCTGATTATATTTTATACTATTCATTTGCCCGTGAATTATATGGATTAAAAAGGAGATACATAAATATACGGCTAGAGAAAGAGATAAAGATATGTTTTCATAAGTGGTTGATGCGGGGGTTAGAAAGGAAGGTTATGTTGGAGATAAAGAAAGAGATGGATAGGTTGCCGTTGGGGGAATAGTATAGGATACGGTAGAGGGTTATAATTTATTTACCCCATTATTGAGTAATTTTAAAAATCTTTTCTTATAAATTTTTGTTTTATTTTATCTCAGGATAAAAGAGGTTAATGGAATTTCTATTTCAAAGTTAGAATTCGGTGTTATTTTTGAGGTATTTTCAGAGAGGGTGCTGGAGTTCTAAGAGAGTAGTGGAGGCTTGGAACATTCCTATTCTTCTACAATAGTTTTTCCAAATATTTCTCATATTTTCTTATCCTTTGGTAGTTTTACTTTTTCAAGTCTTAAGAAATTTGGTTTTTATTTTAAACAGGGCTTACTTTCTGATAAACTATTAATTAAGGCTATCTTTCCTTCCTAAATTCACTAAATTTTTCATCAATTTCTTTTCTTAATTTCTCACCAACCTTTTGAAACACATCTAAAAGTTCCTCATAGATATTATCACTTGCCACAAAATTCCAAAATTCTTCGCCAACCAAAATTTCACCCTTTTCTAAATCATATAATCCTTCTAAAGTCCATCTTTCATAAGGTTCAGGATGATAAGGATTATAAGGAATTGCTAATCTTGTAAAAACCTTAGCCTTTTTATCTTGGCTTAATCTTAAAGCAGTCCATCTAAGAAGTTTAAGTTTTAATGCCACAAATTCTTTTTTATTTGGTTTAGCACTGGTAATGTCAAAATAATTTTCTTCATCACCAATTTTCACAAATAAGTCTACTACCGAGTCGGGATCCTCTTTAGCTTCTCCTTTTTTAATTTTTCTTCTAATTTCTTCTATCTCTTTTTTCTTATTGGGTATCCTTTCTCCTTTTCTTAATTGGTAATGGATTTCATTTATAACTTTTTCGGTATCTTCATCTATTTCTCCCAATAATTTATATTGTCTTTTTACATCATGACCTGCTCCTTTAGATAGAATAACAGCAACTTGTTCCCAGATGGACATTCCAAAAGTAGTGTTCATTGATTGAATGAAAGAAAACATTGCATATCGGTCTTTACCAAGTAGCCGATAATGGAAAGGCATGTGGGTTGTTTCTGGTTGATAGGTCTTTAACTTTTCTCTTACTATTTTTATAAGGAGTTTAGCAATTTCCTTCTTTACTTTTGGCAGTAATGGCATATTATCCCTTTTTAAAATAAAATATTGATTCAAAAAAATTATTTTCGTCTCGCTCTGTTCTCATAAGAACCGGTCTATGGAAGATATCTATTAATTCAAATCCGCATTTTTCTCCGATTTCTGGATACAAATTAAACTTATCATTTGCAACAATAAAAATTGGTGCGCCCTTAACCAAATTTTTACACACATTTTTAAAAGCATCAACTATTCCTTTTATATACTCCTTCTTTGCTTTTTCACTTTGACCTTTCGTAGCAGAGCCGATTTCCTGTTCATCATATCTTGGAAAGTCAAATAATTCATAGGCATATCTATGCTGTTCATGATAATCTATGAGGCCTACATAAGGTGGAGAAGTAAATATTCCATCTATTTTCAAATCCTTTGGCAATTTAACAGTCCGTGCATCTCCTTGAATAATTTTAATAAAGGCATCGGTTCTTAACTTATCAAACTCTTTTAACCTTTTTATTGTATCCCAACTATAACGGTTGATAAACTTAAATGCCTCATTAATTGGTTCGCAATATCTTTTATGTTTAATACACCAGTAAGTTTCTCTTACCGGTTTTTTAGGTCTCGCTAAATCATAATGAGGAATAAGTCTGGCAGAGCGTGCTGACCTTGAAAGAATAATTTTTAAAACATCCTGATTTTTGTAATCTTTTATTATGCTTCGATAAAATAATATCTCCTGTAAGGCTCGCTCACTAAACCATTCTTTTAGATATCTGCTTTTAGTTTCAAATTTTTCTATCTCCTTACTAAAAAGAGATTGATTTTTATTTTTTAAATTATTACTAAAAACTTTCAACCTTTTTAAAGCATCTTTAATTTCTCTCTCAACCTCAATAAGGTCATATTTTTTAGTTTTCACTTCCTGAATTAGTACATTAAAAGGTGATAATTCAATTCCGATTGAATTTATACCTAAAATATTTGCTTCTATAAGGGTTGTTCCGGAGCCAGAAAAAGGGTCAAGAATTGTATCACCTTTTTTGAAGTATTTTCTTAAAAAAACCTCTACTAATTGGGGAATAAATTTTCCTAAATAAGGGTGTAATCTATGAACATGCTTTGTTCTTTCCGATTCTTTCACACTTAAGAAAGTTAAATCATTACCTAAAATTTCAATATTTTTTTTAGTATTCGCCTTCTCTTCAATCAGTTTTGGATCTATCCCATATTTACTTGCTGCTTTTTTGTTTATCTCAAGCATAATGAAGGTAGGACTTTTAACATTATATTATAACATATTTTGAATTTTTGTCAAGTTTTTAAATTATAATATCCTCATAAATCTCTTGCCAGGCAATTCCTTAACTATCCCTTTCATCTCTAAATTAAATAAAACTTCTAATACCTCGTTAATTGGTCTATTTACTTTCTCGGCAATTTCATCAATATAAATTGGATTTTCCTCTATTAGTGCTATTATCTCCTTTTCTTTTTCGTTTAACCCTAATTCACTTAACTCAATTTCAATTCCGCTCTCTTTTAATTC
>CALHLF010000050.1 GCA_938034905.1 uncultured bacterium
ATTCCCTAATAAAATCCCATTTATGGACATGGAAGAAACGATAGAATCTATTAACTAAGGCTTGAATAGAAGAATAGTAAAGGTTTTTGAGAAACTTAAATCTAAAAAATTCTATCCCAAGAAGGCTTTCTTTTTCAAAAAGTGATTACATATCAGTCATGAGTAAACGTTTACAAAAAATTCTATTTTGATAAAATAGATTAAAGAATAATTTAGATAAGAGGTGATTTTAATGATAACTATAAAGGACGTAGCCAAAGAGGCAGGGGTAAGTATAGCTACTGTTTCGAGGGTTCTAAATAACTCTTCAAAGGTAAGTGAAGAGACAAAAAGAAGAGTATTAGATGCAATAAATAGACTTGGATATTCTCCAAGCTTAATTGCAAGGAGTCTAGCAAAGAAAGATCTTAAAACAAATGTTATTTCAATAGTGGTTCCATTTTTTACTCGTGATTTCTTTGTAGAGGTTCTTAGGGGAATAAACAATGTGATCTCTAAAAGTGATTATTCCATTCATTTATATAATGTGGAAAGAATAGAAGATAAAGAAAGGGTATTTTCTAAAGAAGTTTTCAATAGGTGTGAAGGGATGATTATAGTTTCTCTCAATATGCAAAGAAAAGAGGCAGAATTTATTAAAGAGATGGGAAAGCCCGTAGTATTAGTGGATAGTTATTATCCTGATTTTTCTAGTGTTTATGTAGATAATAAAAAAGGAGCTTATATGGCAACAAAATACTTAATTACCACAGGAAGGAAAAAAATAGCCTTTGTTAGTGGAGCTATTCATGATCCCCTTGGTTTTATGGCAAGCTGTAAAAGGTACGAAGGGTTTTTAGAGGCATTGAGAGAAGCTGGTTTGGAATTTAATCCTCTCTTACATATACAAACAGGCTTTTCGTTGGAAAAGGGATATAGAGCAGGTAAGACTCTATTAAATAGGAGTATACCTTTTGATGCGGTTTTCTGCACCTCTGATATCCAAGCTATAGGTGTGATGAGTGCATTAGTTGAAAGCGGTTTAAAAATACCAGAAGATATTGCAATAATAGGTTTTGATGATATTTCAGATGCGAGATATTTAGGACTTTCTACTGTAAGACAACCAATGAGTGAGATGGGAGAGGTGGGAGCAAAGATTCTACTTGATCTTTTGATGGGTTTTGATTCTTCTTATACTCATCTTGAACTTCCTTTAGAGTTAGTGATTAGATTAACATCTTAAATTCAATAGCCTCTTGACAAGCTTTAAGGATTTTTATATACTCGCTTGTAAAGCGGTTACACAAAAATTGAAGGTGGGATAAAAGGAGGTGAAATGGCTTAAAAAATATTAGGTTACCCTTTTATATGAAAATTTTTATTAGGAGGGTAATTTTATGAAAAAGCTTTCTTTATTAGTTTTGTTTCTTTTAATTCTTTCTTTACTGGGATCCTCTGTTACTCTATCTCAGGTACTTCCTACTCTTCCTCGATCGGAAACTCTCATTGTAGATGCCCTTCATGGAAGATTAGCAAATCCTAAGGATTTTAACTTCTGGAAACCAGGAGTTTCTGTAGGTAACGGAACCCAACAAATGCTTTTAGACGGTCTTTGGTATTTAGATCCTCAAACGGGAAAAACTATTTATGCATTAGCTGAGTCTGATCCCGTATATAGCAAAGATTTTACTAAGATGACAGTAAAACTAAGAAAAGGTATTTTCTGGAGTGATGGTAAGCCTTTCACAGCAGATGATGTGGTATTTACTGTAGAATACCTGAAAAAACATCAGGGAATGAACTATAGCGCACAATTTGCAAAATGGGTATCTAAGGTTTATAAAACTGATGATTACACCGTAGTTTTTGAATTAACTGAGTCTGCGCCATTTTTCCACTACATTTTTACTTCTATAGTTTACAGTACTTGTTATATTATGCCTAAGCATATTTTTGAGAAGGTAGAAGACCCTCTAAAGTTTGAGTTTAATCCTCCTGTTTCTTTAGGAGCTTATGTTCTAAAGAACTACGATCCAGCTGGTTATTGGTGGCTTTTTGAAAGAAGGGCTGATTGGAAAAGAACTAGTGTAGGGCAACTTTATGGAATGCCAAGACCTAAATATGTACTCTTTATCTACTATGGCCCTGATGAAAAGAAAGTTATGGCTCAAACAAAGCATGAATTAGATCTAATTTTTGATTTGACTCCAGAGGCTTGGGAGGTTTTGAGAAAGAGCAATCCTTATTCAAGGGTTTGGTATAAAGATTTTCCATGGGCATGGATGGACGATGTAAGAGCAAGAGTTATGGCATTTAATCTGGAAAAATTTCCTTATAACATTAAAGATGTTAGATGGGCACTCACTTTAGCGACTGACATAGTAGATGTTGTAACCTCTGGTTTTGATGGAATTGCTAGGACTAACCCTCTATTTATGGCCGCTACTGCTTCTCTCATGAAGGAGTTCTACCTTCCCCTTGAAGGATGGCTTAAGAACTTTGCTTTAGAGGATGGGTATATGCCTTGGGATTCCACTGTACCTTATAGAATTGCTGATTATGCTAAGAAAAAAGGATATAAAGTAAGGGGAGAGCCAAGGGAGATATTTGGTATAGGATGGTGGAAGTATGATCCTACACAGGCTGAAAAACTTTTAACAAAGAATGGATTTAAAAAAGACGCAAGAGGCAAATGGCTACTTCCTGATGGAAAACCTTGGAGAATTACTATAACTGCTCCTGCAGGATTTGAAATTCATGCCACAAGACTTGCCTTTGCAGTAGCTGATCAATGGAGAAAATTTGGAATAGATGTGAATGTAGAAACTGTTGAGGCAGGACCATTCTGGAGTAAGTGGCATCTTGGTGATTTTGAGGTTGGTTCCTATTGGAGCGTTCCAGCAACAGATTTTTATTCCTTCATACAACAATATCATTCTCGATTCTATAAACCCACAGGAGAGGTAGCTTCAGCTGGAAACCAGATTAGACTTAAGAATAAGAAGTTAGATGAGCTTCTTGATAAATTAGTTGCTTTACAACCAGAAGATCCTAAGGCAAAAGATTTGGTGGTAGAGATTATAAAACTTTTTGTGGAGGAAAAACCTCTTCCCATATTTATAATAAACTTGAAATTTAATGCTCAAGACCACTACTATTGGACTAAATTCCCTAATGCTGATGATCCTTATCAAGCTCCTGTATGGTGGTGGGGTCAATTCAAGTTCATACTACCTCATATTAGAACCACTGGAAGAAAGTAGAAATGAATAGGAATATTTATAAGAAATAAAAATATTCTTCCCCATCCCCTCCTTAAGAGGGGATGGGGTTTAAATAGGAGGTTTTAAGATGAATCTTTTAAAAAGATATATCTTACCGAGATTGATACAATACTTTATAGTAATTTTTATAGGTATAACTATTGTTTTTTTAGCTCCTCGTTTTATACCTTTAGATCCTGTAATTTCAGTGATCAATCGAATTACCGCTTATGGAGCTCAATATATGGATCCTGAAGCTTTAGAAAAACTTACAGAAACCTTAAAAGAGCTTTATGGTTTGAAGGGAAGTATATTTGAACAATATATAAAGTTCTGGAAGCGTCTTTTTAGAGGAGATTTTGGTCCTTCTTTAACTATCTTCCCTACACCCGTGATATCTATTATTAAAAATTCTCTTCCCTGGACTGCAGGACTTCTTATTATTGCAGCATTACTTTCTTGGAGTATTGGAAATATTTTAGGAGGCTTAGCTGGATACTTTAGTAATAAAAAGTGGGCTAAGGTTTTATCTGTAATAGCCATGGTTATTTATCCTATCCCCTACTATATAATGGCATTAATTTTAATTATTCTTTTTGCATATGTTTTTCCTATATTTCCTATTGTGGGAGGATACAGTATAGGTATAAATCCTTCTTTTAGTTTTATTTTTAGTCTTATAAAACATGCTTTTCTTCCTGCTTTGGCTTTAGTTATTGTTGGTATAGGTTGGTGGTTTTTAAGTATGAGATCTCTAACCTCAACTATTACTTCGGAAGATTATGTGGTCTATGCGGAAACTATGGGAATTCCTAAAAATAAGGTCCTTTTCCAGTATGTAATGAAGAATAGTATGCTTCCTCAAATTACTAATCTTGCTCTTCAAATTGGGGGAATTTTTAGTGGGTCTTTGGTGACAGAGTATGTATTTTCTTATCCTGGAATAGGACAGGTACTCTACATGGCTATAAATAATGGAGATTTTAATCTTCTTATGGGAATAGTGACTTTTTCAATCTTAGGAATAGCAACAGCAGCACTGCTTATTGATCTTTTATATCCTCTTTTTGATCCAAGAGTTAGATATCGATAAAAGGAGGTTATTTAAATGTTTGTGATCTTAAAGGATTTATTTAAATATGATAAAAGATTTGCTTTTGGTTTTTCTGTAATCTTGATTTTACTTTTTCTTAGTATTCTCTCTTTCTTTTCGCCCTATAATCCTGTATTATGGAGTTTAGTTCCTAAAAATCTTCCACCCTCTTTAAAACATATTCTAGGAACAAATTCTATGGGACAGGATATATTCTGGAATATAACCCATGCTATTAAAAACTCTATTCTTTTAGGAAGTTTAACTGCGGTAATATCTATAACTATAGGGACTTTTGTGGGTTTAGTGGCAGGATATAGGGGAGGAAGTGTAGATAGAGCTTTAATGTCTATAAATGACAGTTTTATTGTTCTTCCTAGTTTACCTATTCTTATCCTCCTTTCTACTATGTTAAAAGAAAGGTTAACTATCGCAGTTATTGCTGTAATTCTTTCATTATTCTCTTGGCCTTGGGGAGGAAGGCAGGTTCGTGCTATAGTTCTCTCTTTAAGGGAAAGAGAGTTTACTTATACTGCTTTCTTCTCAGGAATGGGTACTTTAAAAACTGTTTTAAAGGAGCACTTACCCTTTGTGATACCTTGGGTAATGGCTAATTTTATTAATACTATTCTATGGGCTATAGGAATGGAAACTACCTTAGCTATTTTTGGCCTTTCTAGTTTAGAAACTCCAACGATAGGAACTACTATCTATTGGGCCAATCAATATCAAGCTCTTCTTAGGGGAATATGGTGGTGGATTTTGACTCCTGTAATTATAGCAGTCTTCTTATTTTTATCCCTTTATTTGTTATCAGTGAGTATAAGTGAATTTTTAGATCCTAGGACAAGACTCCAGAGGATGAGGATGGAGGAGGTTAGTACTTAAGATGTCTATACTAAAAGTGGAGAATTTAAAAGCTTATTATATAGCCACCCTTTATGGTATAAAGAGAAGTGTTAGAGCTGTAGATAATGTATCCCTTGATATTGAAGAAAATGAAATTTTTGGAATTGCTGGGGAATCAGGATGTGGCAAGAGTACTCTCCTTAAGGTTATTGTAGGATTAATAAAGCCTCCGTTATCTTTAATTGGGGGAATGGTTCTCTATAATTCAGGAAAAGATTATATTAGTCCTTTTCTTCTCTCATTAGAGGAATTTAATAAAATAAGATGGAGTTTTATCTCTTATATACCCCAAGGTTCTATGAATGTATTGAATCCTACAAGAAAAATTAATAGGACCTTTTGGGATGTGATAAAAACTCATGGTTCTGAGGAAGAAAAGAAAAATCTAAAAACTATTACAGAGGAGCATATTAAGGCTCTTGGGCTTCCTTTAGAGGTTTTAAATTCTTATCCTCATCAGCTTTCGGGGGGAATGAGACAGAGAGTTACTATGGCTTTAGCTACGATTTTAAAACCTAAAATTATTGTTGCTGATGAGCCTACCACCGCTTTGGATGTGGTAGTTCAAAGGGGAGTTTTACAACTTTTAGAAAGAATTCAAGAGATTTATCAAAATACTCTTATTATAGTTACTCATGATATGGCTGTTCATGCTAATATAGCCCATAGAATAGCTATAATGTATGCTGGAAAAATTGTAGAAGTAGGAAAAACTAGAGATATATTTAAAAACCCTAAACATCCTTATACAAAATATCTTATTAATTCTCTTCCTAAAATTGGAGATAAGAGTATTAGAGAAAGTGCTCCAGGGGCTCCTCCTTCCCTTTTAAATCCCCCTTCAGGATGTAGATTCCATCCTCGATGTCCTAAGGTTATGGATATATGTAAGCTGGAAGTACCTAAATTGGCAGAAATTGATTCTGGACATAGTGTGGCTTGTTTCCTCTTTACAAAGGAGGTAGAAGAAGTATGAAAAACAACAATAAACTTCTTGTAGTTTCTGATTTAACAAAAGTTTTTATCATAGGTGGTAGATTTTTAGGGGTTAAGCTTGTAGCTGTTAACAGAGAGAGTTTTGATATGGAGGAAGAAAAGCCAGAAATTTTTACTATCGCGGGGGAGAGTGGATGTGGAAAAACTACATTAGCTCGAATGATTTTGGGAATTATAGAACCTACTTCAGGGAAAATATTCTATAAAGGAAAGGATATAACAAAGATTCAAAGTAAAGAGGATCGATTAGATTTTATGAGGGAAGTTCAACCTATCTTTCAAAACCCCTTTGAAACCTTTAATCCTCTTAAAAGGGTAGAATCATATCTAATAGAAACAGCTATAAATTTTGGTGCTGTCAAAAATAGAAGTGAGGCCTTTGACAGAATAGAGGAAGTTTTACAATTAGTAGGCTTATCCATTAAAGAGGTAGAAAAAAGATATCCTCATGAACTTTCAGGAGGTCAACTTCAAAGGGTCTCCATTGCCAGGGCTCTTATAACTAATCCCTCCCTCTTAGTAGCCGATGAGCCTGTTTCTATGGTAGATGCTTCTATTAAAATGTCAGTGGTTAATCTTTTTAAGGATTTAAAAGAAAAATATGGAGTCTCAGTAATATATATAACTCATGATTTAGCTACAGCTTACTATATAAGTGACAGGATTGCTATAATGTACAGAGGAAATATAGTAGAATTAGGGCCTGTAGAAAAGGTAATGCTTAATCCTCTTCATCCTTACACAAAGCTATTAATAGAAGCTGTTCCAGAGCCTGATCCAGACCTTAAATGGAAAGAAGAGATAAAATTGTCGGCAATGGAGGCAAAGGAGTTTGCTAAGTTAGGATGTAAGTTTTCTGAAAGATGCCTTGAAGCAAAAGAGAGGTGTCATGAGATAACACCTGAGAAAATTTTTGTAGATGATAGATGGGTAATGTGTCATAAATATAAATAAAAAAATTTTTAAGAGGAGGTAGGTTCATGGTCAAAATTACTATTATTGGAGCAGGTAGTGTTTCTTTTTCTATGAAGCTTATTCAGGATTTAAATTATTACAAAGATCTTTCTGGAAGTACTGTAGTCTTTATGGATATTGATGAGAGTAGGTTAGACTTAGTTTACCATTTGGCAGAAAAATACATGAAAGAGGCTGGTACAAAATTAAAACTTGAGAAGACTACTGATAGGAAAAAAGCAATAGAAGGAGCAGATTTTGTTATAAATACAGTAAAAATTGGTGGATACCATAATATGGAAAAGGAAAGAGAAATTATGGAGAGTTTAGGATATTATAGGGGTTTTGGAGATAGGGTAAGCGATTACTATGGGGGATTTGCTGCCTATGAGCAGTTAAAATTTGTAAGAGAATTGGTGAAAGATGTTGAGAAATATGCTCCTAATGCTTGGTATATGCAGGTTTCAAATCCTGTTTTTGAAAGCACTAATTTAGCTTTAAGGGAAAGCACTTTAAAAATAGTAGGATTCTGTCATGGATATTTAGGACTTTTTGGAATTTTAAAGGTTCTCAATCTTGATCCAAAAGATGTAGAGGAGCAGGTAGCAGGATTTAATCATTGCATATTTCTTACGAAATTTAAGTATAAAGGAGAGGATGCCTATCCTATATTAGATAAATGGATAGAGGAGGAGGCCCCAAAATTTTGGAATTCTTATGATTATATGATATCTCCTTGGGAATACGCTGAGCTTTCTCCTGCTAGCGTAGAGATGTATCGACTCTATGGATTATTTCCCATAGGAGATACTCCAAGAGCAGTATCTCCTTGGTGGTTCCATACTGATTTTAATGAGCAGAAGAAATGGTTTCCTGCAGGAGGACCTGATTCTCCTATAGGATGGACTATGTACTTATATGGTTTGAAACTAAGACTTAAACAGATGGAGAGACTTGCAAAAGATTCCAATGTTTCTATAGTAAAGGAGCTTCCTATGGAAGAGAGTATGGAATCTATTATTCCCTTTGTAGATGCTATTGTTAACAATCATAGAAGAAGACTTGTTTTGAATGTACCTAATAATGGGGCAATTCCTGGAATCCCTGATGATGTAATTGTGGAGATTCCTGTTTATGTTGATAAAAATGGTATAGAAAGGGAGAAGATCGAGAAAATACCCTCAAGATTGATGTTGTATGTATTGATACCAAGATGGCTAAGGATGGAAAGAATTCTTCAAGCCTTCCAAGAGAAAGATAGAACAAGTCTTATTTTAATGGTTATGGATGATCCAAGGACAAAAAGTTTTGAGCAAGGCAAGAATTTAGTAGAGAATATTCTTTCTCAGCCTTGGAACGAAGAGATGAAAAAGCACTATAAGTAAAGAAAAAATTGGGGAAAGGAGACTTTCCTTTCCCCTTATTTGTTATGGAACTAATATAAAAGAAAACGTAATATCCCTCATATTGCTTGAGCAACTTTGTAAAAAATTTCTTTATCCCCAAAACCTTTCTCTGAGAGTATCCTTCTCATATCATCTCTTTTCCCATCTTTCCAAAGAAGTAGAAAATAGTGGAGCATATCGATAAGTTCTTCCAAAATAAATCCTTTATTCCATTCCTTTGTCAAATCTAATCCTACACTTTGGGCAAGTTTTCTTGCATCATCAAATTCAACCTTTGCCTCCTGATAAGCCCATCTCCAACTATAGCAAGGTTCCAACTTGAAATTTTTCTTTTAATTCCCTTTGCCACTGATCTTCGAGATGGCCTGGAACTAAAATTAATATTCTCTTTACAAATCTTCTTCTAAGAGCAAGTGACTCATGTATTTATGGGAATATAGGGTTTTAACTATAATTTGGGTATAATTTTGAGTTTTATTAATTTTTTCTACAACCACAGGCTCTTCCCAATAGGGTCCCTCTATAATTGTTCCTTC
>CALHLF010000051.1 GCA_938034905.1 uncultured bacterium
ATATTAATATGGATTTTAGCCATATTATATAGTTTTATTAGTATATTCCCAGTAGGGATTATAGGTATTTTAATTATTGTAGCCTTGGGACTCCTATTTATAAAAGTTTTAAGAGAAAAATTTGAAAAGAAAGAAGAAAACGAAAAATTTAAAGATATCAAATGGTAAGGGGGTTTTCCTATGATTATTACAACTACTGAGAGTATACCTGGATATGAGGTCGTAGAGGTTCTTGGAATTGTTAAGGGAAGCTCTGCAAGAGCAAGACACGTAGGTAAAGATATTTTAGCTGCTTTAAGAAACATTGTAGGGGGAGAGGTAACTGAATACACAAAATTAATAGGAGAATCAAGGGAACAAGCAATAGAAAGAATGATAGAAGAAGCGAAAAAATTAGGAGCTGATGCTATTATTGGGGTAAGATTTGGAACCACTCAAATAATGCAGGGAGTTGCTGAAATACTTTCTTATGGAACAGCGGTAAAGATAAAAAAGAAAGAAGAAAGTTAATGTTACTTACTAAAATTTTAATAATGCAATAAAAAGTTTTTGAGACTAAAATAACCCGTTTATCTTTTAATTAAAGAAAATATTGTTTTTTACTTGTTTTTAATTAAAGTTGACAAACTTTAAATTTTTTTGTTATAATTTCTTTCAGAAATAAAATAAAGAAAGGGGGCTGATAAAAAAGAATCAAAGTTTATTGAATTTCAATTTTATTTAGTTTTACCTTCTAAACTGATTATCAATAGAGGGAGGTAAAAGAAGAGTGAAAACTAAAAAATTAATCTATTTATTACTAATTTTCCTATTAATATTATTTACAGTTGGTTGTGCTCCCAGACCAACCCAACCACCAGTAACTGAGCAAAACATACTTGGGAATGGTGATTTCTCCAAAGATATTCTCTATATAACCCCTGATTATCCAGAAATTCCCACAGGAGACTTTGATACTAAAGGCACATGGCTCTTTAGAACAGGAGATGGAGCTCAAGCTACAGGAATGATAGAAAATGGGGTTTTAAAAGTCGATATAACTAATGGTGGACCTAATTCTTGGTCAGTACAGGTATTACAATCTCCCATTACTGTAGAGTATTTAGGGATATATAAAGTAGAATTCGAGGCATGGGCAAGTAAAAATAGAAGAATAGGAGTAAAAGTTGGAGCAACAGCAGGAAGAGGTTGGGTAGCATATAATCCACCACCTTCAGGACAACCAGTAGACCAATCAGGAGGATATGCTATAGATATCACCACTGAAAAGGAAGTCTACACTTTTGAGTTTACTATGAGACAAGAAACAGATACAAAAGCAAGGTTTGAATTCCAATTAGGACAAGACACTGGAACGATATATATTGACAACGTGAAATTAATAAGAGTTGGAACAGCAGAACCTCCTCCTCCACCACCAGCCCTCGGAGAAAAGTATTGGTATCAAGTAGTTTGGGAAGAGCATTTTGATACTATAAATGAAAATATCTGGAGTTTTGAAATTGGTAATGGTCATGCTCAAGGAATTCCAGGATGGGGTAATGCTGAGTTGGAATATTATAAGAAAGAAAATGCCTATGTAGAAAATGGTGTCTTAGTTATAGAGGCTAAGGAAGAACAAGTTAGTGATCAGTATGGCACTTATAACTACACCTCTGCAAGAATGAAAACCCAAGGAAAATTCAATGTAAAATTTGGAAGAATTGAATTTAGAGCAAAATTACCATATGGAAAAGGCATATGGCCTGCCCTTTGGATGCTTGGAGAAAATATTACCCAAGTGGGATGGCCAACTTGTGGAGAGATTGATGTAATGGAATATCTTGGACATGAAACTAATAAGGTGTATGGTACAATACATGGACCAGGATATTCAGGAGCATCAGGAAAAGGCGGAAGCTATACTTTACCATCAGGAGACTTTACTCAAGACTTTCATATCTTTGCTGTAGAATGGGATCCTATAGGAATTAAGTGGTATGTAGACAATGTAAAATTCTTCCAAATAACAAGAGTAGAAGTTCCTGGAGATTGGGTATTTGACCAACCATTTTTTATCATAATGAACGTAGCAGTAGGTGGATATTGGCCAGGATATCCTGATGAAACCACTACTTTCCCACAAAAAATGTATGTAGATTACATTAAAGTGTACAAAGGCGTAAGTATGGAAACAATTGATAATGGAAACTTTGAGTATCCATTGACCAACGATCAAACAAACTGGCCAGATGATTGGTTCTTATGGTATGGCTCACCCTACGGAATGGGAGGAACTGCTACAGTAGAAATTGTAGATGGAGTTGCAGTAGTAGATGTAACGAATATAGGTTGGGAACCTTGGCATGTACAATTTAATCAGTGGGTAGGACTTTCTAAAGGAAAAACATATAAATTAACTTTCAGGGCAAAAGCTGAAAATCCAAGAAATATAAATGTAAAATTTATACATCCTACTAACTATACTTACTATACAGGTCAAACATATAACTTAACAAAAAATTGGCAAACCTTTGAACTACAATTTACCTTCACTGCAGACTATCCTGTAGCAAATCTTACTATTGAACTTGGTAGTACTTCAAGTCCTGCTACAGGGAAAGTATACTTTGACGACTTTACTTTAGAAGAAGTTCAGTAAAAAATAAAAGGGGGAAGAGGTTTTATTGCCTCTTCCCCCTTTACTAATTTATCCTATAAACCCAAACTTTATTCTATATTTAGAATCTTTAGGATAAAGTCTTATAATTAAAGGGATTTTCACCCTCATAATATACTCCTTCTGGTAGTGGATAGTATATTTCTTTCACTCCTAATAATTTTAATGTTTCGTATATATATTTTCCAACATGTTTAAAACCTACAGCAGTATGATGAGGAAATTTTTTCTCAAGAAGTATATATCTATAAAATCTTGCCATCTCCTTTATTGCAATGATCCCAATACCTCCAAAGGATTTTGGATCTATATCAAGAACTTCTCCCTCTGCGATATAAGAAATTAATTTTGCATCAGGAGTAGAGTGTAATCTAAAAATCAAAACCTCACCAGGTTTCAATCTTCCTTCAAGAGTACCCCTTGTTATATCTGGTTCCTTGCCTGGTTCCATAAGTCTATGCATAATTAATTGATATTTTATAGAATAATCTAATAAACAAGAGGAGGGAGTATTACCACAATGAAATCCCATAAAAAGATCCGTAAATTTATAGCCTTTTATTTTATCTTTTGATTCCTCAATTAGATCGTAAGGTACAGTATTATTAACATCTAATAATGTAACGGGTAATTCACATACGGCATAGATCATATACTCGCTTAATGCACCATATATATCTGATTCACAAGATACTGGTATTCCTCTTGCAGCTAATCTCGAATTTACATAGCAAGGGACAAAACCAAAATATCTTTCAAAGGAAGGCCAACATTTGTTTGCAAAAATTCCAAATTCCGATGCCCCTAAATTTTTTTCCATAAAATCTATTAAGGCAACCTCGTACTGAGCTAATTTTGTGATTAACTCAGGATATCTGTTACCTACTCCAAGCTCTTTTCTCATATCTTCTGCTATTTGAGATACTCTGGAATCATTCTCAGCTTTCTTGAAAATGTCATATAAATCCAGTTCACTATTTTCCATTATTGCTATCCCAAGATCATAGAGAGGTTTTATGGGAGCATGCATAGTATAAAAATCTTGTGGTCTTGGCCCAAAGGAAAATATTTTTAGTTTTTTTAAAGCAAGAATAGATCTTGCTATAGGGATAAATTCTTTAATCATATCCACAATTTCAGAGGGTATTCCCACTGGATAATGGGGAATATAAACCCTTACATTTCTTAAACCTAAGTTGTAGCATAAGCTGAGGAATCCGCAGTAGGCATCTCCTCTTCCATTAAATAAATCCTTTCCTGTTTCTTCTCCCGCTGCACATACCATTACAGGTCCTTCAAACTTTTGAGCAAGGAGAGAAGTAGGCCCTTCAGGTCCAAAGTTTCCAAGATAAATAACTAAAGAATTTACCCTTTTATCTTTTATTTCCTTTAAAGCTTTTAAAACATCCCCCTCATTTTCTATTATAGTTTCAATATTAGTAATAGATAATCCCTTTTTATTGCATTCTTCAACTACTCTATTTTTTCTATTTTGAGAAAGCTCAATAGGGAAACAGTCTCTACTTACCGCAACAATACCTAATTTAACCTCAGGAAGATTTTTCATTGCCTTACACCTCCACTAATTAATTTTGCCCATATACTTCGTGAAATCTTTCATACCACTTTTTTACTTCTAAAGTAGATAAAGATTCTGGAGTTCCCATTGTTAATGCAAAATAATATGTTTTTGCTACCTCTTCTACAATTACAGCATATTTTAATGCCTCAGAAGGTGTTTTTCCAAAGGTAAATACTCCATGGTTCTTAAGTAAGACTACTGGAGTAAAACTTGAATGTTTTTTTACCCATTCTGGTCTATTTTCATCATTTATTACTT
The DNA here is from genome assembly GCA_938034905.1 of uncultured bacterium. Classification (GTDB taxonomy): domain Bacteria; phylum Dictyoglomota; class Dictyoglomia; order Dictyoglomales; family Dictyoglomaceae; genus NZ13-RE01. The sequence continues at coordinate 4,500 of CALHLF010000051.1, forward strand.
CAAGAAGAGCTTTTCCTACATCCTCTAAGGGAATTGGAGAAGCATACCTTGATACTTTTATTTCTTCCCCAAAGTAATCCGCATGGGAGGTAAGATAAACAGGAATTGGTTTTCCCAATAAAGCAAAACTTGTGGCAAAAGGAGAATGGGTATGAACTATGCCACATATATCTTTTCTTTCTCTATATACCACTAAATGGGAAAGGGTATCTACTGAGGGTTTTAAGTTCCCTTCAACTACATTTCCATCAAGATCTACAATAACCATCTTTTCAGGAGAAAGATCCTCATACTTGACTCCACTTGGTTTTATAACAACGAGATTTGTTTTTAAATCTCTTCCACTTACATTCCCACTGGTCAAAACTACAAGATTGTTCTTAGGTAGTTCCATATTCATCTTATAAACTTCTTCTCTTAGTTCTTTTAAAAGCATTTTAAATCACCCCATAAATTTTTTTAATCTAACAACATTCCAAGAGAATTTAGGGAATAAAACTTCTAAAATATTTCCATCTATTTTAGAAGTATCAATTTTATGAGGGACAACTCTATTAGGATCCTCAGGGGTATTTCCCACGTAAGGATCAGAGGATTCATATACAATTTGTTCTATAACTTTATATCCATCAAAACCCCTAAACTGATACTCTACTAATAAATCATTTTCTGTATCTCTATTTACAGCAAAAAGAGATATAGAATTTTCCTCTTCATCATATGTAACTAAAGTATCAAGTATAGGAACATCTGTATAAAGTTTAGAATCATATTTAGGAGAATTAACCTTAGGAAGAAGAACTACTCCACGTCCATAATTTGCTATATGTAAGAAGGGATAATAAATTGTCTGTCTATATGCAATTCCACCTTTCACCGTGGTAATAGGAGCAAGAACGTTGATAAGTTGTGCTAAACATGCAATTTTAATTCTATCTGCGTGTCTTAGAAGGGTCATTATCATACATCCTACAAGTAAAGCATCAGCAAAAATATAATCTTCTTCAAGAATAGGTGGTGCTACTTGCCATGGCTCTATATTTTTATCCTTTTCAAAAGAATGATACCAGACATTCCACTCATCAAAGGATATATTAATATCCTTTTTCATACGTTTTACTGCTTTGACATAATCAATAGTAGAAATTACCGTCTTAATAAATTCCTCCATATCTAAATTTTTTGCAATAAAGCTTTTTAGGTCTGGATCCTTTGGTAAGTTTATAAAATCTGATCCGGGCATATTTGCATAGTAATGTAAGGAAATATAATCCACTACATCATAGGTATGTTCTAAAACTATTCTTTCCCACTCTGGAAAGGTAGGCATTTTAGGGCCTGAACTTCCACATACTACAAGCTCTATATTAGGATCAATTTGTTTCATAACTTTTGCTACCTCTCGTGCTAATCTTCCATACTCATGAGCAAGTTTATGTCCAATTTGCCATTCTCCATCCATCTCATTTCCTAAATTCCAAACTTTTATTTTATGAGGTTCATTATAACCATGCTTCTTTCTTAAATCACTATAATAAGTCCCCCCATGAAAATTACAGTATTCCACCAAATTTCTCGCAGAATCGATACCTCGAGTTCCTAAGTTTATAGCCATCATAACTTCAGAATTTACTTTCTTACTCCATTCAATAAATTCATTTATACCTACCTCATTGGACTCTATACTTCTCCATGCAAGCTCTAATCTTCTTGGTCTTTGTTCCCTCGGACCTATTCCATCTTCCCAATTATATCCTGATACAAAATTCCCTCCAGGATATCTAATAATAGGAACTTTTAAGGCTTTAACTAACTCAATTACATCCTTTCTAAAGCCCATTTCGTCTGCTGAAGGATGATCTGGTTCGTAAATTCCAGTATAAATTGCTCTTCCCAAATGTTCTATAAAAGATCCATAAATTCTTTTATCTATCTGGGAAATAACAAACTCTTTATCTAAAATTACTTTTGCCTTTTGCATCTTCTTAGAATCCTCCCTTGGAATTAATTTTACTAAAATTTATACTATAATTTTAGATTTATTGCAAGAGCTTTTTGGAATTAAAATTATTTAATATAGTTATTAAAAAAGTAGAGTTCTATAACTGCTCGACTTCATTAATTAATTCTTTTATAAGACTCTTAACGGAAAGGATTTTATTTACTCTATAAACGTTAGCTCCTGCAAAGGCAAAACCAGACTTCAAGATTCCCTTCTTTGCATTAATCAAAGCCAAAGCAATACAATACGGGGTATTAATATAATCACAAGTTTTTATACAATGGAAGGTGCACTTGAAAGGTTTCTTCTCTCCCCTTTCAACGGATTCTAAAAATTCATTTTTTATAGCCCTTCCAGGAAGTCCTACAGGACTTTTAATGATTATAACATCTTCTTTTCTTGCATCTAAATAGGCTTTCTTAAATTTGAAATCTGCATCACATTCTTCGGTAGCAACAAACCTTGTTGCCATTTGTACTCCAGCTACACCTATTTTTAAGAATTTTGCAATATCCTTTCCATCATAAATTCCACCCGCTGGTATAATTGGTATTTCTTTATCATATCTTTCCTCGATAACTTTCACTTCATTAATCACTTCCTTCAATTTTTCCTCTAAGGTAATTGTTGGATCTTCTAATTCTTCTTTTTTAAATCCTAAATGCCCTCCTGCTAACGGTCCTTCTACAACGAAAGCATCAGGTATATAGTTAAATTTTTCTATCCATGTTTTTGCGATTATTCTTGCGGCTCTACCTGAAGAGACAATTGGAACTAATTTTGTTCTACTTCCCTTTGTAAGATATTTTGGTAAATCTAATGGTAAACCTGCCCCTGAAAAAATAATATCAATTTTCTCTTCTATTGAGGTTTTTACCATGTCCACAAAATTTGTTAAAGCTACCAGAATATTCACGCCAATTATTCCTCTAGTTTTTTCTCTTGCTTTTCTTATTTCTTTTCTTAGAGCTCTTATATTTGCCTCTAAAAAATTATTTCCAAAATCAGGCTCCATCATACCAATACCTGCTGTTCCTATAACTCCAATCCCACCTTCTTCTGCTACCGCAGATGCTAAACCTGAAAGGGAAATTCCAACAGACATTCCTCCCTGAATTATAGGGATCCTTGCAACTAAATCTCCAATTTTTAAACTTGGAATTCTCATGATATAAACTCTCCTTAAAAAATTTTTTTAAATTTTTTTATTATACTCCTAAAAATATTAAAAACAAAGGAAATATTCTAAAAAACATAATATTAAGGAAACCTAAACCTTTTTCTAATAAAACCTTTATTCTGAAAATCTTATTCTTTATTGTTTTTATAAAAATAAAAATGTTATAATTAGTCAAGATAGTAGACTAATTGGGAGGTGAAAGAATGCTTAAAGTTGGCATAATTGGCTATGGAACTATGGGAAGAGTTCACTATAATGCCTATATGTGTATACCAGAGACAAGTCTTACAGCTATCTGTGAAGAATCTCAGGATATATCTATCCCAAATGTTAAGCTTTATAAAAATCCTTATGAAATTATTAAAGATCCAGATATCCAATTAGTAGATATATGTTATCCAACTCCTTACCATAAGAATTTAAGTATTTCAGCTCTAAAAGAAGGGAAATATGTAATATGTGAAAAGCCCTTAGCTCGGACTTTAAAAGAAGGAGAAGAAATTATAGAAACAGTAGAGAAAACAAAGGGGAAATTTTTTGTGGGACATGTTTTGAGATTTTTCCCCCAATACGAAATAGCGTACTCTATGATTAAAAATGGAAACTTGGGGAAAGTAGGGATAGCAAATTTCAGAAGAGGTGGACCATTCCCCTTAGGAAGAAGAGATTGGTATGCTAATTTTGAGATGAGTGGTGGTGTTGTTTTAGATATGATTATTCATGATTTTGATTTTGCAAGATGGGCCTTCGGAGATGTAGAAAGAATTTATGCAAAGGGCTTAGCTTACAGAGGCTATAATCATTTAGATTATGCATTGGTTATTTTGAGACATGAATCTGGAGTAATAAGTCATGTAGAAGGAAGTTGGGCTCATGCAGAACCATTTTTTATGGCATATGAAATTGCAGGAGAAAAGGGAATATTAGAATTTGATAGCAGAAAAAGTGTTCCTTTAAGGATAAATGCTAAGATTATGGAAGAAAGAAAAGAAGGAGTTGCTTATCCTGAAAGTCCATTAAGGGAAGATCCATATACTAAAGAGATAAAGCATTTTGTGGATTGTATATTGAACAATAAAGAACCTGTAGTAAGTGTGTATGACGCTTATAAAGCCTTAGAGATTTCTCTTAAGGCTTTGGAATCCATAGAAAAAGGGAAAGTTATTTCCCTAAGGTAAAGGAGGTTAAAAATATGGTAAGAATAGGAATGGCAAGTTTTGCCCATATGCATGCCTTTAGTTATATAAATTGTGTATTACAAAATCCCGATGCAAAGCTTGTGGGGATATGGGATGAAAATGAAGAAAGAGGAAAAATAGTAGCCCAAAATTATAAAATAAAATTTTATCCTTCGTATGAAGATTTATTAAAGGAAATTGATGGGATAATTATTTGTTCTTCTAATAAGAATCATATGCCATTAACTATTAAGGCATCAGAATTTGGGATACACGTATTATGTGAGAAGCCGTTAGCTACAACCATAGAGGATGGGAAGAAAATGTTAGAATATGCAGAGAAAAATAAGATATTCCTTATGACAGCCTTTCCTGTAAGGTTTGCTCCTCCTGCCTATAGAGTAAAAGAGCTTTTAGAAAGTAAAATTTTAGGAGAAATTCTTGCTATAAAATCTAGTAATCATGGGAGAATGCCAGGAGGTTGGTTTATAGATAAAGATGAGGCTGGAGGAGGAGCAGTAATGGACCATACAGTGCATGTGGTAGATTTGATAAGATGGTATACGGGAAAGGAATTTACTTCGGTATATGCAGAGATTGATTCAAGACTCCATCCTGAGATAAATATAGATGACTGTGGAATATTACTGATGACCTTAGAAGATGAAATCTTTGTCTCCTTAGATCCTTCTTGGTCAAGGCCAAATGTTTTTCCCACCTGGGGAGATGTAACAATGGAGATAATTGGAACAAAAGGAACCATTACCTTAGATGTTTTTGCCCAAAATATAGTTTTTTATAATGAAGCAGGGAATAGAATAACCTATGAGAATTGGGGAAGTAATATGGATTATGGCTTAGTTTCTTCATTTATAAATAGTATTAAAGAAAATAAATATCCTCCAGTAACGGGATATGACGGATATAAAGCAATGGAAGTCGCTATTTCCGCATATCTATCTTATGAAAGGGGAGAACCTATAAGATTACCTTTATAAAATTGTGAAAAGGGGGGAATTAGCCCCCCTAATTAAATTTTTCATTCCTCTTTCTCCTCTAATAGTCCATACTCTAAACTTTCTACCAATGCATTCCAGCTTGCCTCAATAATATTTGTGGAAACACCGACAGTACTCCAACTCCTTCCCTGAGTATCAATAGAATCTATTAACACCCTTACTTTTGCTCCTGTACCACTTCTTCCATCAATTACCCTTACTTTAAAATCTGATAATTGAATATTTTTCAATGAAGGATAAAATTCTGCCAAGGCTTTTCTTAAGGCTTGGTCTAAAGCATTAACAGGTCCATTCCCTTCAGCTGCAACATGCACAATTCTATCTTTAACCTTTAGCTTTAAAGTAGCTTCAGTTATTGTTTCTCCATCTTCTCCTATCTTTTCTACTATTACCCTTAAACCAATTAAATCAAAAAGTTTGGTTTCTTGTCCTAAGGTATGCCTTACTAATAGCTCAAAGGATGCTTCTGCCCCTTCGAAATAATATCCTTCATTTTCTAAATGTGTAACCTTATCAAGAATCATTTTTGCTAATGGAGATTCTCTATCAAGATCTATATTAAATTCCTTAGCCTTTGAGACAATAGTGCTTGTTCCTGAGAGCTCTGAAACTAAAATTCTTCTTTTGTTTCCTACCTTTTCAGGATTTATATGTTCATAGGATCTTGGATTCTTTAAAATTGCATTAACATGGACCCCTCCTTTATGGGCAAAGGCGCTTCTTCCCACAAAGGGAGCCGAAGGATCTGGAGGAAGGTTTGCAATTTCTGAAATCCAATGGGATAAATCAGTAAGTTTTGCTAAATTCTCCTCAGGAAGAACAGAAATACCCATTTTCAATTGAAGAATAGGTATTATGGAACATAAGTTCGCATTTCCACATCTTTCCCCATATCCATTAATAGTTCCCTGAATATGGTTAACCCCTTCTAAAACAGCAACAATAGTATTTGCAACTGCAAGCTCTGAATCATTATGGGTATGAATCCCTAAGGGAACTTTAATTTTCTCTTTTACCCTTCTTATAGCCTCTACTATTTCCCAGGGCAAAGATCCTCCATTAGTGTCTGCCAATACTATACAATCTGCTCCTCCCTCTACTGCAGATTCTAAAGTAGCTATAGCATAAGATGGATCAGATTTAAAACCATCAAAGAAATGCTCTGCATCATATATTACCTCTTTATTTTGAGATTTTAAGTATTTTACAGAATCATAAATTATCTGAAGATTATTATCTAAGGTTGTTTTTAAAATTTCTGTAACATGAAAGTCCCAACTTTTTCCAAAAATTGTTACCACAGGAGTATCACTATCTAATAATGCCTTTAAATTTGGATCTTCCTCTGGAAGATTTCTTACCCTTCTAGTACTTCCAAAGGCAGCAATTTTTGTGTGCTTTAATGGAAGCTCTTTAACCCTTTTAAAGAAATTTAAATCCTTAGGATTTGAGCCTGGCCATCCTCCCTCAATATAGTCGATTCCAAAATCATCAAGCTTTTCTACTATTCTTAATTTATCTTCTAAGGAGAAGGAAATTCTTTCACTTTGAGCTCCATCTCGTAGAGTAGTATCATACAGATAAATCTTAGTCATTAATCTCACCTCTCTCAATATATTTAACTATTAAATCTCCCATTTCCTCTGTTGAGACTAACCTCTTGGCATTAGGATTATTCACATATAAATCTTGGGTAAAATATCCCAAATCTAAAACTTTTTCCACTGCTTCCTCAATTAATTTTGCCTTTTCTTCTAAATTTAGAGAATATCTCAAAAGAAAAGCGCAGGATAATATAGTACCTAAGGGATTTGCAACATTCTTTCCTGCAATATCTGGAGCAGAGCCATGTATAGGTTCATATAATCCCTTTGTTCCCTCTCCAAGACTTGCAGAGGGTAGCATTCCAATAGATCCAGTTATAACTGCTGCTTCGTCACTCAATATATCTCCAAAGGTATTTTCTGTTAAAATAACATCAAATTGTCTTGGATTTCTTACTATTTGCATGGAACAATTATCAACATACATATGTTCCAACAAAATATCTGGATATTCCTTAGAAATTTTTTCCACAACCTCTCTCCAAAGTCTTGAAGTTTCCAAAATATTTGCTTTATCTACAGAAGTAACTTTTTTTCTTCTTTTTTGGGCAATAGAAAAGGCAACCCTTGCTATCCTTTCAATCTCCTTTTCTGAATAGATCATACTATCAACGGCAAAATACTCTCCGTTCTTTTTGTATCTTTCCTTTGGCTTTCCAAAATAAAGACCACCTGTAAGTTCTCTAATAATAATAAAATCTACATCCTTAATTATCTCAGGTTTTAAAGGAGAACTAAAGATTAAGGAATTATATGTTTTTATAGGTCTTATATTAGCATATAAGCTTAATCCTCCCCTAAGACCCAAAAGAGCTTGTTCAGGACGAAGCTGAGAAGGTAAATTATCCCATTTTGGTCCCCCCACTGCTCCCAAAAGAATCGCGTCACTCTCTTTACAAAGTCTAAAAGTCTCATCGGGTAAAGGATTTCCCTTTTCATCAATAGCAATCCCCCCTACTAAGGCATATTCTATCTCAAACTTATCTCCAAATACTCTTTCTATACTCTTTAAAACCTTTATTCCTTGATTAACTACCTCAGGCCCAATTCCATCTCCTGGTAATACTGCAATTTTATAACTCATAATTCTCCTCCTTTTATCCTTTCCTTGGCAAAATTTATTAGGCCTCCTTTATTAATAATTTCCTGAATTAATTGTGGGAAAGGTTTTGTCTCAAATTTTTCTCCTGTAGAAAGATTCTCTACTATTCCATTAATGAAATCTACCTTTATAAGATCTCCTTCTTTAATTTTTTCTACTGCAGAGGGAAGTTCTAAAATTGGTAAACCAATATTTATAGCATTTCTATAAAAAATTCTTGCAAAGGATTTTGCAATAATACATTGAACCCCTGAAGCTTTTATTGCGAGAGGAGCATGTTCCCTTGAAGATCCACATCCAAAATTTTCTCCTACAACAAGAATATTTTTTTCTTTTACCTTTTCTTTAAAGGAAGGATCTAAATCTTCCATACAATGGAGAGAAAGTTCGTAGGGATCAGTAGTATTTAAATACCTTGCAGGAATGATAACATCCGTATCTATATTATCACCATAACATAGGGCCTTACCTTGATATATCATTCCTTCACCTCCACTTCCCAGGGAGCAGATATTTTCCCTAAAATAGCAGAAGCAGCCGCTACTGCAGGATTTGATAAATAAACCTCACTTTTGGGATGTCCCATTCTTCCAACAAAATTTCTATTTGTAGTACTCAATGCCCTCTCTCCTTCAGCTAAGACTCCCAAATGTCCCCCCAAGCATGGCCCACAACTAGGAGGAGTTATTATAGCTCCAGCAGATAAAAATATTTCAATTAATCCCTCCCGGAGGGCAGACATATATATTAAAGGGGTTGCGGGAGTAATAATAAGTCTTAAATTAGGATTTACTTTATGCCCCTTTAGAATCTTAGCAGCAATTCTTAAGTCTTCTAATCTTCCATTGGTACAAGAGCCAATATAAACTTGATCTAAGGTTATATTTTTATTAGTAACTTCTGAAATAGGATAGACATTACTGGGAAGATGTGGAAAAGCAACCATAGGTTCCAAATTAGAAACATCCCACTCATATATCTCACTATAATTTGCATCTTTATCACTATCTAAAACCTCAAAATTTCTTTTTGCTCTATTTGTCACATATTCTAAAGTAATTTCGTCAGGTTCTATAATACCATTTTTTGCTCCTGCCTCTATTGCCATATTGCACATTGTAAATCTATCAGCCATGGGAAGTCTCCTAATTACCTCCCCTGTAAATTCCATTGCTTTATATCTTGCTCCGTCAACTCCTATCTTTCCAATTGTGAACAATATTAAATCCTTTCCTCCCACCCACTTAGGAAGTCTCCCGTAATAGATAAATTTTATGGATTCAGGAACTTTAAGCCAAATCTCTCCAAAGGTCATAGCATAAGCTAAATCAGTGCTTCCGACCCCTGTAGAGAAGGCTCCTAAAGCACCATAAGTACAAGTATGTGAGTCAGCTCCAATTATGCAATCACCAGGTAAGACTAAGCCTTCTTCTGGAAGAAGGACATGTTCTATACCTACTTTTCCCCCATCATAAAAGTATTTTATTTCTTGCTCTCTTGCAAAATCTCTAACTTCTTTAACTTGTTGAGCTGATTTTATATCCTTATTGGGTGTAGAATGATCTGGGATTAATGCAATTTTTTCTGGATCAAAAACTCTTTTAGCACCTATTTTCTTAAATTCTTTTATAGCTAAAGGAGCAGTAATATCATTGGCTAAAATAAAATCTAATTTTACAAATATTAGATCCCCAGGCGAAATTTCTCTATTTTTCGAATGTTTTAGCAGAATTTTCTCAGTAATTGTCAATCCCATATACCTACTCCTTTCTCAATTAATCTCCAGTTCTTTCTTTATAGGTTAAAAGATTACTAATTGCCCTTAAATATGCTTTTGCACTTGCCTCGATCACATCAGTACTTGTTGCCCTTCCCACAAAGATATTTCCTGAGTTATCAGAAACTTTAACTAAAGCCTCTCCTAAAGCATCAGTTCCTGAAGTTACCGATCGAAGAGAAAAATCTAATAGATTATGTTCTAATTTAATAGCTTCTGAGATAGCTTTATAAACTGCATCTATAGGCCCATTTCCTGTATTTATACTTTTAATTTTTTCTCCCTTTTTATCTATAATAATCGTTGCTGTAGGAACAATACCCAATCCACTTACCACCTGAAGATGTTCTAACCTTATTACCTCTTCACTCTCTTTAAATCCATTTTTAATAAGAGCCTCTAAATCTCTATCAGTAATTTCTTTCTTCTTATCGGCTAACTCTTTAAATCTTATAAAAGCTTCTTCCAATTCCTCCTTGCTCAAACTATAACCCAACTCTTCCAATCGCTTCTCAAAAGCATGTCTTCCCGAATGTTTTCCTAATACTATTCTACTTTCAGTAAGTCCAATACTCTCTGGAGACATAATCTCATATGTAGATGGATCTTGAATCACACCATGCTGATGTATTCCTGATTCATGAGCAAAAGCGTTATCCCCAACAATTGCTTTATTAGGCTGAATTACTATTCCTGTAAGAGAACTTACTAGTCTGCTTGTTTTATAGATCTCCTTTGTATTTATTCCCAAATCTTTCCCTAATCTTCTTACCTTAATTGCCATAACAATTTCTTCTAATGCTGCATTCCCTGCCCTCTCTCCTAATCCATTTATAGTACATTCTACCTGCTGAGCCCCATTCATAATAGCAGATAGAGAGTTTGCTACAGCTAAACCTAAATCATTATGACAATGGACACTAAGAATTACCTTATCTATATTTTTTACCCTTTCCCTAATCCTCCTTATAAGATCCCCAAATTCCCAAGGTAAAGCATACCCTACTGTATCAGGAATATTTATTACTGTCGCACCAACTTCAATCACTTTTTCAATAACTTCACATAAAAAATCAAAATCGCTTCTTACTGCATCCTCGGGAGAGAATTCAACATCACTACAATATTTTTTTGCATATTTTACTGCATATATTGCTTGCTCCAATACTTCTTTCCTTGTTTTTTTTAACTTCTTTTCCATGTGAATATCTGAGGTTGCAATAAAAGTATGTATTCTGGGATTTTCTGCCCCTCTCAATGACTCCCATGCTCTATCTATATCCTGAGGAATTGCCCTTGCTAATGCAGTTATAATAGGACCTTTCACATTTTCCGCAATAGTCTTTACTGCTTGAAATTCTCCTGGAGAAGATATGGGAAATCCTGCCTCAATAACATCCACATTTAATCTAACTAACTGTTTTGCAATTTCCAGTTTTTCTTCAACATTCAAACTAACTCCTGGTGTTTGCTCTCCATCTCTCAATGTTGTATCAAAAATGTATATTTTCTCCATTTAAAACACCTCCTTTTAATCTGGAGCCTTTAACCAAGGCATCATTTTTCTTAAAACTTTTCCAACCTTTTCAATTAAATGTTCCTCATCTTGCTTTAGAAGAGCATTAAATACAGGTCTTCCCACTTGATTTTCCAAGATCCATTCTCTTGCAAATATTCCCTCTTGAATCTCCTTAAGAATTTTTTTCATCTCTTTTCGGGTTTCTTCAGTAATAATCCTTGGCCCTCTTGTTACATCCCCATATTTTGCAGTATCACTTATTGCTCTCCTCATGAAGTTTATCCCACCTTGATTTATAAGATCTACTATCAATTTCAGCTCATGTAGACATTCGTAATAAGCTACCTCTGGCTGATATCCCGCCTCTATTAAGGTTTCAAATCCTGCCTTTATTAACGCTGTTACCCCTCCGCAAAGAACTACTTGTTCTCCAAAAAGATCAGTCTCTGTTTCTTCCTTAAAAGTAGTCTCCAAAACTCCTGCTCTTGTTGCTCCTATACCCTTTGCATAAGAAAGAGCTATATCTCTACAATTTTTAGAGTAATCCTGATAAACTGCAAAAAGGGCAGGAACACCCTTACCCTCAATATAAAGTTGTCTAACTAAGGGACCAGGCCCCTTTGGAGCTACCATAAATACATCTACAAAAGGAGGAGGAACTATTTGATTAAAGTGGATATTAAAACCATGAGCAAAACCTAAAGCCTTATAAGGGGAAAGATATGAAGCTACTTTTTCTTTATATACTTGAGCTTGCTCAGTATCGGGAAATAAAAACATGATTATATCTGCTTTTTGAACTGCAGTTTCTATCTCATATACCTCCATTCCCTCTTCTATGGCCCTTTTCCAGGATTCTCCTCCAGGTCTTAATCCAAGAATAACTTTAAGACCACTATCCTTTAAGTTGTTGGAATGAGCTCTCCCTTGACTACCATAACCTAAAATGGCAATAACCTTATCTTTAAGAATATCCATATTTACTTCAGAATCATAATAAACCTTTGCCATCTTAAAACCCTCCTTTACTTACTATTTAATCTCATGCCTCTTGGCATAACTATTCTTCCTGTCCTCACCATCTCTTTAATTCCATAAGGTTCTAAATTTTTTATAAAAGCGTTAATTTTATCACTATCTCCAGTAATCTCAATAATTAATTCTTTCTCACTAACATCTACAATACTTGCCCTAAAAATTTCTACAAGATCAATTATTGCTCTCCTGTTATTACTATCAGAACTCACTCTAATTAAAGCTAATTCTCTTTCAACAACAGGAAAATTCGTAAAGTCATTTACTTTTAAAACAACTATTAATTTATAAAGCTGCTTAGTAATCTGCTCCAAAACTCTTTCATCTCCGTCTACAACTAAAGTAATATGGGAAATATCTGGAGATTCTGTAGTATTTACAGCTAAACTTTCAATATTATATCCTCTTCTACTAAATAATCCTGCAATTCTTGCTAAAACCCCAGGTTTGTTCTCCACCAAAAGGGAGAGGGTATGTTTCATTCTCCATCACCTCCTAATCTATCATCATCTTATCTATAGATCCTCCTGCGGGAACCATAGGGAATACATTTTCTTCTCTTATAACTTTAAAATCTACAATAACTGGAGCATCATTCTTTTCCAAAGCCCAATAAATAGCATCCTCGACCTCAGAGGGATCCTCCACTCTTCTCCCATAAGCCCCATAAGCGGCTGCTAATTTTTCAAAATCAGGAGAAAAATCAAAAAGGGTACATGAGTATCTTTTCTTATAGAAAAGTTCCTGCCATTGTCTAACCATTCCCAAACAGGCATTGTTTAATATAAATATCTTTATAGGTAGTCTTTGGGTGACAGCAGTAGCTAATTCCTGAATATTCATCTGAATACTTCCATCTCCTGCAATATCTATTACTAATTTGTCAGGATTTGCAATCTGCGCTCCTATAGCCGCAGGTAAACCAAAACCCATAGTTCCTAGACCACCGGATGTTATGAATTGTCTTGGATATTTTACTTTATAGAATTGAGCAGCCCACATTTGATTTTGTCCCACCTCAGTGACGACTATAGCAGATCCCTTTGTGATTTCATAGATTTTTTCTATAACATACTGGGGTTTAATAACTCCCTCCTGATTTTTATATTTTAATGGATATTTTTCTTTCCACTCTCTAATCTGTTCCAACCACTTAGAATTATCTTTACTTTCTACCTCTTCCTTTAACCTTTGAAGAGCAAGTTTCGCATCAGCCACTATGGGAACATATGGTATAACATTCTTACCAATCTCTGCAGGATCAATATCAATATGAATTATTTTGGCGTTAGGAGCAAAGGTATCTACCCTTCCTGTAGATCTATCACTAAATCTAACACCTATTGCGATAATTAAATCGCTATTATTAATAGTGAAATTAGCATAAGCTGCCCCATGCATTCCTATAAAACCACAATAAAGATAATGATCTTCTGGGATAGCACCCTTCCCCATAAGAGTAGTAACTACAGGAGTATTTATCTTCTCTGCTAATTCAATTAACTCTGAAGAGGCAAAGGAACTTATAACCCCACCACCCGCTAAAATTACAGGTCTTTCTGCTGATTTTAAAAGATTTACTGCCTTTTTAATCTGCAGAGGATGGGGTTCATAGGTGGGTTTATATCCTGGAAGGTTTATATTTGAAGGATAACTATAATTTATTTTGGCCATAAAAACATCTGCAGGTATATCTATAAGGACAGGTCCCTTTCTTCCCGTTGTTGCTATATAGAAAGCTTCCTTAAATATAGTAAGTACTTGATCTGGATCTTTAACCAAGTAATTGTGCTTTGTAATTGGCATAGTTATCCCAGTTATATCTGCCTCTTGAAAGGAATCCTTTCCTAATACACTTGTCCTTACCTGTCCTGTAATGGCAATAATAGGAGAAGAATCCATAAAAGCAGTAGCTAAACCAGTTACTAAATTTGTTGCTCCAGGCCCAGAAGTTGCTACACAAACACCAACTTTTCCACTTGCTCTTGCATATCCATCTGCAGCATGAGCTGCGCCTTGTTCATGTCTTACTAATACATGTCTTAAAGAAGACTCATATAGCGCATCATAAAAGCCAATAACTGCTCCCCCAGGATACCCAAAAATAACTTCCACACCCTCTTCCTGCAAAAATTTTATTATTGCTTGTGCAACTGTTATTTCCATAAAAATATTCCTCCTTTCTTAAAAATAAAGGCCTCCCAACCTAAAAAGGGTGAGAAGCCTCCCACGGTACCACCTTTGTTGATCCTTACCATTAAGGATCTCTCTCTCCTTTAACGCAGGAAAGACGGAAAGCTCTACTTATCAAGAAGGAAGGCTTAAAAGCCTTCCTTCCCCTTCGAACTTTCAGCTCTGAGGCGAGTTCCACAGGCTACACTGTTAGGTTCCACCAACCCCTAACTCTCTGAAAAGTGTATGCCTGTGTACTACTCCTCTTCTTCGCCATTGACCAAATATATAAAGTTAATTTAATACAATACCACAAATAATTTCAAATGTAAAGGGGTAATCCCCCCTGATCTGTAATCATTTTTTTGAAAAGAAAGCCTCATTGGGATAGAATTTTATTAGATTTAAGTTTCTCAAAAACCTTACCCCAAGGAGGCGATTAAATATGACAATAAATATTTTACCAGATATTCCTATGAATAAAAAGAGTAAAGAAATCTTTTCTATTTTTATTCAGGCTTTAATAAAGACTAAAAAACTTTTATTATTGCTATTTTATGAACTTTGTTATATACTTAGATAAAATTAAAAAGGGGTGAAAAAAATGAAAGCTTACGTTTTAATCTCTACAGAACCAGGAAAGGCTTTTAATGTTAAAGAAACCATATCTAAAATAGAAGGTGTATTATCTGTAGATTTAGTGACTGGCCCCTTTGATATCATAGCTTCTATAGAAGCTCCCGAATTAAAGTCCTTAGGAGAAGTTGTTATAAATAAAATTCAAACCACAGAAGGGGTCCGAAAAACTTTAACTTGCTTAGTGGTTTAAAAGGTAATCTAAGATCTCCTTTATATTTCCAAAGGAAAGCCCTATAGTAGAGTCATTTATACCATAATATAAATATATAGTATCATCTTTAAGAATAATCCCTGTAGGAAAAATAACATTTATTCCCTCTGCAGGACCAATTATCCATTCATTAGCTCTTTTTATCACTTTTGTCGGATCTTCTAAATCAAGAAGAGCACATCCTACTCTATATAAAGCTCCGGTAGCAGTAAATCTTACCCCATGATATATTATGAGCCATCCTTCTTTAGTCTCAATAGGAGGAGGTCCTATCCCAACTCTATGGCAATCCCAAAGTCCTGGCCTTACGGGTATTAAAATTTGATGTTCACCCCAATATTTCAAGTCTGGAGAAAAAGAGATCCAAATATGAGCCTCTCCTCTTATTATTGGTCTGTGAATTAATGCATACCTACCTTTAAAAGTTATTGGAAATAAAGCTCCATCTTTATCTTCAGGGGGAACAAGAACTCCATAACGAGTAAAATTTTTGAAATCTTTTGTAAGTATAAGAGAAATTGTAGGTCCACCTGCAGAGAAGGAAGTATAAGTAATTGCATATTCTTTCATATCTTTAATAAACACTATTCTTGGATCTTCAATTCCCCACATTTCCTCTTGAAACTTAGGGTCAGGAATTAATGTGGGATTTTTATCTATATTCCAATTTGACATACCATCTTTACTTTTTGCAATAGTAAGATGAGAAAAGCCTCTATAATCTTCTACCCTTACTAATAAAATCGCTTCCCCATTAATTTCTATAGCTCCAGGATTAAAAACACTAACTGCTGAATAGCTCCATTTTTCTGGAGAAAGTATCGGATTTCCCTCGTACTCTTTAAAAAGAATACTTTTTGTAAATTTCCTCATAGCTTTTATATTTTACAATAAAAAGTTCCTCTATAGAAAGTTAAAATACCTTGAAGTTTGGAAGGGAGTTTAAATATCTTATGTTTTTTTATCTTTAAACTAAGATTATTTAAAAATATCCTATCTTATCTCGTAAAATTAGCTATCTCAGATATACAAAACTTTCGAGTTTGTAGACATGTCCTAATAACTTTAGCAAAGAAACATAAGTATAGTTCTTAGAAAGAAATCAGTTTCTTCTTAGTGTTGAAGTTTGATTAAGAATAATCCAAGATTTCATTTTTAAAGAAGTAATAGGGAAGAATTAAGGTTTTTTGTGTTTTCTTGTCTATTTAGTAGATTTATAGCTTACTTATAGTTTTATTTAATATAAAGATTAAGAATAAATTTTCTACGGAAAAGTATAGAATAGGGTAATTCCTTATGTTAAAGTTCCTTTTGACACTAAATCTAAGTTATAGAAGAAAATATTATTTATAAAACTTCAAAAAACGATAAAAATGAGCATCTTCAATATGCAGGGAAAAGCAAAAAATG
Source organism: uncultured bacterium (assembly GCA_938034905.1). GTDB lineage: Bacteria > Dictyoglomota > Dictyoglomia > Dictyoglomales > Dictyoglomaceae > NZ13-RE01. The sequence goes on from CALHLF010000051.1 coordinate 21,348, forward strand.
AATTAAATATGACTTTAGATATACTTTTACTTGACTTATAATAGATTTTCACATATAATATCTACGTGATGAAAGAAATTAAAAGTCTAAGAGTGAAAGAACAGATAAAATCTGATATTCTTTCTGGGAAATTAAAACCCTATGAGATTATCCCTTCAGGAAGGGAATATGCTGAGAAATTAGGAATTTCAAGGCTTACATTAGAATACGTATTAGAAGAATTGGCAAAAGAGGGCTATGTTTTTAGAATAAAAGGAAAGGGAACTTTTGTATCTCCCAGAATACCCGAGGAATCAACTTTAATTTCTTTTATTGCTCCTGATCTAAAAAATCCTTTTATTGCAGAAGTTTTCATGGGAATAGAGCATTCTGCTAAAAAGCATGGGTATGGTTTAGTCTATGTAAATTCAGGAGAATCATCAGAAAAGGAAATCCTTAGTCTTCAACATCTTTTAAATAAAGGAATAAAAGGTCTCCTTTTATATTCTTCTGATGATCTTATACAAAGGGAAGATGAATTTGAGAGACTATTATCAAAAATAAATATTCCAGTGGTACTCGTGGATAGATATTTTCAAAATCTTACCTTAGATTTTGTTGTTTCTGATAATAAAAGAGGAGGTTACGAATTGACAAGGTACTTAATAGATATGGGACACAGAGATATAGCATTTATATGCTCTTCTAATTTAATCACTTCAAGTGTTAGGGAAAGATTTGAAGGATATAAAAAGGCTTTAAAGGAGGCTAAAATTCCCTTTAGAGGGGAGTTGGTTTTAAACAAATTAAGCTCTTATAAACACTTTTCCTTTGATAAAGATATAGAATTAGTCTCTGAATTTTTAAATAAAGAGAAATTTACTGCAATTTTTTGTGCTAATGAGCTAATTGCTTCTATAGTTTATAAGGCATGTAAAAAAATGAATAAAAATATTCCAAAGGATGTTTCTGTGGTAGGATTTGGAGATACAACTATTGCTATTTATCTTGATCCTCCATTAACGACTATGTATCAAGAAAAATTCTTAATGGGACAAAAAGCAGTAGAAATATTAATAGAGAAAATTAAAGGAGAAAAAAATATCACCCAAATTTATCTTCCTACTCGTTTAGTTATCAGAGATTCGGTAGAAAACATTAAGAGGAGGTGATCTTAAGCAAAAATTTACTTTTCTAAAAAATTCAATTTTCAAGGAGGTTTTACTATGAAAAAACTATTGTTAATGTTTATTTTATTGGCTTTTCTCCTTCTTTCTTCAATAAATATAGGAGCAGAAAAACTAATATTTCTCTCTACTCAATTTAATCCAGTAGCAGAACTACAATACATGAAGGAAAATATACTTTCTGAATTTACTAAAGAAACAGGAATTACTGTAGAATTTGTACCTGCAAGTTATGCAGATTTTGTAAATAGAATCTTAGCGGAAGTTAAAGCTGGAAAAGTAGTTACTAATGTAATAGCAGAACTTCATGGAGGATTTGACTACTTAGTATCAGAAAATGCAGTAGAAGATTTATCAGGTATGCCAAAACTTCCTAAAAGAACCTTTATTAAAACTTTTGTTGATTATTCCAAAATTAGAGGTGTAACTGCATATATCCCTTGGACACAAGCTACCTATGTTATGGCTGTTAATAAAGAAGCTTTTAAATATCTACCTGAAGGGCTAACTCAGGATGACATATTAAGAGGCAGTATTAAGTGGACCTATGATGCTTTACTTAAATGGGCGGAAAATTTAAAAAAGGCTAAGGGAACTCCTGCTTTTGGCCTTCCTATGGCACCAGGAGGACTATTCCATAGGTTCTTGCATGGGTATATCTATCCTTCATATACTGGATTCCAAGCAAAGAACTTTGCAAGTAAAGAGGCTTTGATATTATGGAGATATCTTTCTAAACTAAATGATTTTATACATCCTGCTAGTACCACTTGGAGCAATATGAGTGAGCCTCTTCTTAAAGGTGAGGTATTATTAGCATGGGATCATACTGCAAGGCTTACCTCTGCTATAACTACAAAACCAAATGATTTTATAGTAATCCCTGCTCCTATAGGACCTAAAGGAAGAGGTTATATTTTAGTTATCGCAGGTTTGGGAATACCTAAGAATGCGCCTAATAAAGAATTAGGATGGAAGTTAATAGAATACTTAACAAGACCTTCAACAGGGGTATTAATATTGAAAGGAACAGGTTTCTTCCCAGTAGTAAAGGAGGCTCAAAAAGAAGTTACTGAAGGAGGATTAAAGATTCTTGTAGATGGAGTTACGAGACAATCTTCTGCTCCTCTGGGAAGACCAAACTTAATACCAAGCCTTGGTGGTTTTGGAGGAGAGTTTAGCAATATTTACAGGATGGCTTATGAGAGAATAGTTTTTAGAAAGGAAGATCCCAATAAGGTATTACCAGAACTTGCAAAAAGATTAGAAGAAATATTTAAACAAGTAAATATTCCTATGAATTAAAGATTAAAGGCGTTCCTGCATCTTCTCCACTGGGATGCAGGAACGCCTATTTTTAATTAAGGAGGGATAAATCTTGAAAAAATATATTCCCTACCTCTTATGTGCTCCCGCTATTATTTATCTTGCTATATTTATAGGTTATCCTTTATTACAGGCCTTTATATTAGCCTTCTCAAAACCAGGTTATAGTTTTACTTTAGAAAACTTCGTAAATGTTATCTCATCAAGAGGGTTTAAAGAGGCATTTTCAAATACCTTATTGATCTCCGGAATAGTTATTCCCTTACAGCTCTCCTTTGCATTAACCTTAGCAATATTTGTGAATAAAAGATTTAAAGGGTACATGTTCTTAATATATATAATTACAATACCCTTAGCATTAAGTGAAATTACTGCAGGTCTTATGAGCTATTCCATATTTAGTTCTATGGGGTTTCTAAATAAATTACTTATAAATCTCAATATAATTAGTACTCCAATTTACTTTTTTGGATATATTTATAAGTTTAGAGAACTTATAGTAATTATATTATCAGAACTTTGGAGGGCCACCCCTCTTGTTTTTGTTATTCTCTTAGCTGGACTTCAATCCATAGATAGGGAGTATATGGAAGCAGCAGAGGTAGATGGAGCAACCTCTTGGCAAAAATTTACAAAAATAACCCTACCTTTACTTAAACCATCTCTCCTTTCTGCTCTTCTTTTAAGAACAACCTTTGCCTTTCAAGTTTTTGGGAATATCTGGATTCTTGTGGGAAGAGATATTCCTGTGCTTGCTGGAGAAGCTTACTATTGGCAAACAGAGATAAGAAACTCCAATATTGCAAGCACCTATGCTATTATCATTGCAACTATCACTCTTATATTTGCCTTCTTCTATATTAAAACTTTAAGATCATCTTATTTAGAGAGCTGAGGTGATGAAATTGAAAAGAATAGGAATTTTTCTTTTAAGTTTACTAATAATTTTCTTTTTTTTAGCTCCAGTAATTTTAACATTCCTATATGCGTTAACTCCTGAACAGGAATACTATAGTCAAAATAAATTATTTCCATCAAATTTAACATTAAAACATATAAAGGATTTACTTATTCTTTTAGGGGCATGGAGAGCAGTGATAAGGAGCATCCAAGTAGCTTTAATATCTATATTTTTAAGTTTTGTTCTTGGAATTCCTGCCTCATATGCTATGGTAAGATATAAATTTAAAGGAAAAAATTCTCTAAAACTTTTAATATTACTTACTAGAACTTTCCCTCTCATAGTAGTAGCTATTCCCTTACTTATGGTATATATAAAGCTTGATCTTAATGACACAGTAATAAGTGTAGCTTTAGCTCATACCTCTATGGTTTTACCTTTTATGGTTATCTTAGGAACTAGTGTATTAGCAACTATTCCAGAAGATTTTGAAGAAGCAGCAATGGTAGATGGACTTTCACGTTTTCAAGCTGTATTAAGAATTACTTTGCCCCTTGCTCTTCCTGGACTTACTGCAGCAAGTATTATTGCCTTTGTAATGTCTTGGAATGAGGTCTTTGTAGCTTCTATACTTACTTTAACTAATAGAACTCTTCCAGCTTATGTGATAAATACCGCCTATGCATCTACCGATGTATATAAGTTTTCTGCAGGGGTAATTATGGCGATTCCTGCTATGCTTTTTATACTCTTTGTTAGGAAATACTTAGTTACTGTATGGGGATTAGCATTAAAGTAGGAGGAGAAAAATGTTTGAAGAGTTGAAAGAAAGGTTACAATTTTTATATCCAAAAGACTGGGAATATCTGTATAAAGAGATACAAAAAATTGTTAAAGATTTTAAGACAAACAAAAAAAGAGAAAAGGAATTGTCAGAGAAAGATATTTTTCTCATCACTTATGGAGATCAGTTTCATGGAAAAGAGGAAAAGCCTCTAAAATATCTAAAAAAATTTTGTGATGAATTTGTAAAGAATCATATAAATATCATTCATATTCTTCCTTTCTTTCCCTATTCTTCGGATGATGGTTTTTCGGTAATTGATTATAGAAGAGTGAATCCTGAATTAGGAGATTGGGAGGATATTGAGAATCTAAGCAGAGATTATAGACTTATGTTTGATTTAGTTTGTAATCATGTGTCCTCACAAAGCGAATGGTTTAAAAAATACCTTGAAGGAGATTTAGAATATAAAGATTATTTTATTGAGGTAGATCCTAATTTAGATTTAAGTTTAGTAGTTCGTCCCCGAGCCCTTCCCCTTCTTACCCCTTTCGAAACAGAAGGGGGAAAGAAATATCTTTGGACTACTTTTAGTAATGATCAAATTGATTTAAACTACAAAAATCCAAAAGTTCTCATTGAAATGATAAAAATTCTACTCTTTTATGTAGAAAAGGGTGCAGATTTTATAAGATTAGATGCTATTGCCTATCTTTGGAAGGAAATTGGCACAAAATGTATTCATCTTAGAGAAACCCATACCATAGTTCAAATTTTTAGAAATATACTTAATATAGTAGCTCCAGAGGTAATGATTATAACAGAGACTAATGTGCCTCACCTGGAAAATATCTCTTATTTTGGAGATGGTTATAATGAGGCCCAATTGGTTTATCAATTTCCCTTACCACCATTAGTTCTTTATACTTTTGAAAATCAAAATTCTGAAGCCTTCAATTTTTGGGCAAAAGATATAGAACCTATTTCTCTTGAAACAAACTTTTTAAATTTTCTAGCATCCCATGATGGAATTGGTTTAAATCCCATAAGAGGAATTGTAGGTGAAGAGGAAATAATAAAATTAGTAGAAGTAACTAAAAGAAGAGGGGGTTTAGTATCTTATAAATATAACTCTGATGGAAGCATTAGCCCTTATGAATTAAATATTTCCTATTTTAATGCTTTAAGTGATGATGAAGAAGAGGAAGATATAAAAATTAAAAAATTTATAAATGCTTATGGTATCATTTTTGCACTACAAGGAGTACCTACTATTTATATTCATAGTCTAGTGGGATCTCAAAATTGTTATAAGTGTGTAGAAAGAACAGGACATAATAGAAGTATAAATAGAGAGAAGTTTTATTATGAGGAAATAAAAGAAGAGTTAAAGAATTCTTCTAATTTGAGATATAAGATATATGAATCTTTTATTAAGCTTCTCTCTATAAGAAAAAAAGAAAAAGCTTTTGATCCCCGTTTTAAGCAAGAGATTTTAGAAATCGATAAAAGAGTTATAGGTATTAAAAGAAAGGGATTTTTAGAAAATATTATAGCGATTCACAATATCTCTTCAGAAATTGTAAATATTTCTTTAGATATTGAGAATAAAAGAATAGATAAGGTTTTTGACTTAATTAATAATAAAGAAATTCCTTTAGTTAATAACAAGTTGTATTTAAAGTTTAATCCTTATGAGTTTTTATGGTTAAAATACAATACTTATAAGGAGGCATAATAATGATAGTTCATATAGTTCCTCATACCCATTGGGATAGAGAATGGTGCCTAACTTTTCAAGAATATAGAGTAAAACTTGTAAGAATGATAGATAAATTAATTAAAGTATTGGAGAATTATCCTGATTTTAAATTTTTATTAGATGGACAAACTATTATTTTAGAAGATTATTTGGAGATAAAGTCTGAGAGAGAAGAAAAACTTAAGGAGTATATTAGGAATAAAAATATTTTTGTTGGTCCTTGGTATGTTTCTCCTGATGAATTTTTAGTAAGTGGCGAATCCCTCATAAGGAATCTTTTGATAGGAAGTAAAATCTCAGAAAAATATGGAAATAGATTAAATGTAGGATATGTTCCTGATTCTTTTGGGCATATATCCCAACTCCCCCAAATTTTTAAGGGTTTTAATATTGAAGACATTATTCTTTGGAGAGGAATTGGAAAAAAAGAATCCTTAGAGTATACATGGAAAGCTCCTAATGGAGAAAAGGTACTTTTAATTCACCTTCAATCTCCTATTTATAGCGGATATTCTAATGGTTGGTATTTATCCTATGAAATCCCTTTTGATATTTTAAATTCTCATTTAGGTATGTTATCAAAAAATGCTAATACTCCTAATATTATTTTAATGAATGGGAGAGATCATGCTGAACCAAGCGAAAAACTATTTGAAAATATAAAAAAGCTTGGAGAGATTTATAAAGATTATAATTTTATTCTCTCAACCCTGGAAGATTATATCGAAGCAGTGAAAAAAAATAATCCAAAGCTAAAGGTCCTGGAGGGGGAATTAAGGAATTATTCTTTTGGAACAGATTATCTTCTTTCTGGAGTTTTATCTGTAAGAAATCATCTAAAATTATCTAACTTTAAGATCTGTCAAAAGGTAGAAAGAGTATTAGAACCTTTATCAGTTATTAATTATATAAATTCAGGTTTTTATGATTCTACATACTTAGAATATCTTTGGAAACTTATATTGAGAAATCATGCCCATGATAGTATTTGTGGATGTGGAATTGACGAAGTTCATGCAGAGATGGAAGGAAGGTTTGTAAATATAGAAGGTTTGATAAGAGAACTTTTAAGAGAGATCAGTGTAAATCTATTTGGAAGAGGAGAAGATATTATATTATTTAATCCTTCATGCTGGGAAAGAAGGACTGTCGTAGTCATTCCTATTTTTGTAAAAGAGGATTCTGGAAGGGGAATAAAGATATATGATGAGGACGGAAGAGAATTAGAGTATCAACTTCTTTCTCTAAAGGATACTTATAGGTTTTATATGGATGAAAAGAATATAAGGATTAATGAAAAAGGGAAAGAATATAGAATTTCTTTAGAACTTGATTTTCCTGGTTTAGGTTTTAGAAAGCTTAAATTTGAAAAAGTAGAAGAAAGATATTCTTTTATCTCGGATAAAAAGATATCGGAAAGTTTTGGAGTATTAGAAAATGAATATTTAAAAGTATATATCCAAACTAATGGGAGCCTTATGGTTGAAGATAAAGAGACAAGAGAAATTTATAAGAATTTACATATATTTGAAGATGGAGGAGATGTAGGAGATTTATACAACTATTCCCCACCATATATTGATAGGATCTATACTACCTATGGTTTAAGTGCAAATATCTCTTTGATTCATAATGGTAAGTTTTTAGGAGAGTATTTAATAGAATATGATTTTCAAATTCCTGAAGATACAAAAGATGAAGGAAGAAGTGAAAAACTTATAAAAATACCTATTAAATCCTATGTAAGTTTAAGAAAAGGCGAAAAGTGTATAAGAATTAGAACACAAGTTAGAAATAATGTGAAAAATCATAGATTAAGAGTGCTCTTTGAAAGCTCAGCTCAGAATTCAACTACTTCTTTTGCTTATATTCCCTTTGACATAGTAGAAAGGAAAATAGAAGCTTTAGATCCCAAAGGTAAAAACGAATATCCTTATAATTTTCATCCCTTTCAATGTTTTATGGGAACTTGTAATGGTAAGAGAGGATTAATGATTTCAAGTAAAGGTTTATATGAATATGAAGTCTTAGATGATCAAGAAAGAACCATTGCTTTGACCTTAATAAGAGCTGTAGGATTTCTTTCTAAAGAGCTTCCCTCAAGATATAATATTGCAGGTCCTATTATAGAAACACCCTCTGCTCAATGTATTAGGGATTTTGAATTTGAATATGCTATTATTCCTATAAAAGATAATTATGAAAGTTATTTAAAATATGCCTTTGAATTTTTAGAAGATGTAGAAAATTTTCAAGGGGAGTATTTACCTAAGATTAGTTCTCTTTTTGAGATTAATGATTCTGTATTTTTAA
>CALHLF010000052.1 GCA_938034905.1 uncultured bacterium
CGTGGTACCACCTTACTTAGGCAACATCGCCTCTCTCTTTTTGGGTACGGGAGATCTTCTTTGCTCCGATACCCTTTGCCTTGATAACGGTGGCAACATCCGTTGGAGCCTACTCAAGGATTATTTCCTTTTTCGGTCCAAAGCTCCCGGGCCCATTCACCATCTGCAGGATAGCTGGCTCACACCTTTTCCCAGCCTCTCTGAATCCTGCTTAGATGGTTACTACTCCCGTTCCTCGCCTTTGTCCTTTGTGGGAAAAATTATATACTATTTTTTTAAAAAATTCAACCTAGCTAAAGGAAATATTACCAGAAAAAATAGAAACTATGTCCCTCTTTATTTGATATAATAAGAATAATGAAAGATAAAAAGATCTACCTTGTTCCTATAGGAAAGGTTAGAAGGGAAATTTTAGAGGATTTAAAAGAAAATCTTCCATTAACCTTTCCCTATCTTTTTGAAATAGGAGAGGAAATCCCTATTCCCGAGAATAGTTGGAATATAAAAAGAAATCAATATTTATCGACCCCATTTTTAGATAAACTTTCTAAATTAGAATTAGAATATGTTTTTAAAATTCTTGGAGTAACAGAAGTGGATCTATATGTGCCCTATTTAAATTATATTTTTGGACAAGCTAAGATTAGAGGTAGAGAAGCTTTAATTAGTTTGGCCCGATTAAGTAATACTTTCTATGGACTACCTGAAGATTTAAGACTCTTAAAGAAACGTGCATTAAAAGAGGCAGTTCATGAATTAGGACATACCTTTGGTCTTGAACATTGTTTTAATCCAAAGTGTGTTATGTTTTTTTCTAATAGCATAAAAGATACTGATGATAAAGAGGAAAAATTCTGTAATCGTTGTCTCTCAATAATTTCTCGATTTTTTATATAACTTATGGCGAGGAAAATTTCCTCGCCAATTTCTAAGTTAATTCTTCTAATTTAATTTTATTAAAACTCTTAATACTTAAATTTCTCTTAATATAATCTAAATCATGAGAAGTCTTAAAATAGACAGTATATCTTTCCTTTGGATAGAGATTAAAATAGTTATCTTCCCATTCTGTATTATCTAATTCTAAGGCAAGCCACAAAACGATATTGTTGGACTCAAAGGTTATTTTGTAGTTTTCTCCTTCTTTTTCAATTTTATAAGACACCTTTGCTTGTGGAAAGGTTATATGTTTATATTCTGTAAAGAAATATTCATTTCTATCTATCAAATCCCCATTTTTCGAAAAAAGTTCAACTTTTAAAAATTCATTATATAGATCTAGACTTATCTTAGAAAGATTCAATAATTCAATACTAGAATTGGCAGGAATTATTATTTCAAGATCATAATTTTCTCTTTTTCTACCCCTAAAGGACAAAATTTGAGCATTGAGTTTTCCATTGAAATCAAGTAAAGTATCGTTCACACCAAAAATTGTAAATCCCTCTTCTTTTTCCTCAATATTTACCTTTATTGATTTAAAAGCTCTTTTTACAAAATAATAGGAAGGTTTTTCTTTTTTATAATAATCTATAATACTCCATGAAATTACGGGCCAACAATCGTTCCATTGCCAAATCAAAGTTCCTGCTGTATCAAATTTGTTGTTTCTCCAATGTTCTATACCTGTTTTTAATGCTAATCCTTGATTTATTTGGGTAAGATAAATATATTCATCCATATCTGAAGTAATCCTAAAATGCTCCGCAAGATACCTAATTATTCTTTCTGTCCCTTGTACCTGTTTATTATGAAATTCTATTTCTCTACTTTGGGGATGATATTCTTTAGGAGATGTTATAAATCTCATAATTGTATCTTTATGGGGAGGAGCTTGAAAACCAAATTCACTTATAAATTTTCCATTATCTTTTAAATATTCCTTATAGTCCATCCAACCTGACCATACCATCCAACTATGTCTATCCCCTTCCTTCTCACTATTAGGATCTTTTCCTCCGAAGGGACTACTAGGCCAATAAGGTCTTGTCATATCTAATTTTGCGCATACATCAGGAAGAATTTTATGATATATACTCTCACCCCAAAATCTTTCCCTTTCTCCCCACCATTTTCCATAGTATCCCCAATCATTCTCATTATTTCCACACCATAAAACTATAGATGGATGATTTCTCAACCTTTTTACTATGATTTCTGCCTCTTCTTTTACTTCCTCTAAAAACTTATCATCTTCAGGATACTCTGCACAAGCAAACATAAAATCTTGCCATATTAAAATTCCTAACTCGTCACATAAATCGTAGAAAATATCATTTTCATAAAATCCTCCTCCCCATACTCTAATCATGTTTATTCCTATATCTTTTGCCCTTGTAAGAAGAGTTTTGTAATCCTCGTCTTTTAATCGTGGGAGGAAAGAATCAGAAGGAATCCAATTAACTCCCTTTGCAAATATAGGGATATCATTTATATAGAAAATGAAACTATTTTTTTCATCCCTTTGAGAAATTAAATCTACCTTTCTTATTGCAAATTTTTGTTCCCTTTTATCCAAAATTTCTCCACTGTTATTCATTAATGCCAATTGGAGAGTATAAATAGGTTGAGATCCATAACCATTGGGATACCAAAGTTTTGGATTTTGAATTGTTAAAGGTATTTTTATAAATACTCTTCCTTCTGGAAGAGTTAATCTTAATTTTTTCTCAAGAATAGGTTTTTCAAGGAAAATTCTTAATGGGACATCTAAAGTATAATTTCCCATTAATTCAATTTCAAGCTCTAAGTTTAATTGGGCTTTATTATCCATAATTCCTACAGGAATCCATATATCCCTTATTCTTGCCTCTTTATATCCTATTAAATATACTTCTTTCCAAATTCCTGAGGTGACAAGTCTTGGTCCCCAATCCCAACCAAAGGAATATTGTGCCTTCCTTCCAAAAACTCTGGGAGAATAAAAAGAGCCCTTTAATGGAGGATAATTTTTAGCTCTTTCTTCTAAAATTTTTATTGGGGAATGAAAATATATCTCTAAGATGTTTTCTCCTTCTTTTAAATAAGGTTTAACATTAAAACTCCAGGGAATAAACATATTGTCAGTTTCTCCAATTTTTTGTCCATTTAAATATATCTCTGTAAAGGTATCTAACCCTTGAAATAAAATTTCAATATAAGGGTAATTTAGAAACTCTTTATGTACATTAAATCTTTTCTGATATACCCAATCTTTCTCCTCAACCCACCTTACTCTAAGTTCATTATCTCCAATAAAAGGATCAGGTATTATATTGTTCTCCATTAAATCTAAATGTACACATCCTGGAACTTTTCCTTTCCACCACTTTCTTTCACTCACCTCTTTGAAAAACCAATCTCCACAAAGATCTATTTTTTCCATCCATTCCTCCCATTTTTAATAATAATCTATTATATCAATTATTTTGACGACTTTAATTGTTGAGCAAGTTTCTTTTTTCTTCTCTTTTCTCTTGCTTTTCTTCTTTTTCTCTTCTCTCTTACTCTCCATTGTCTTCCCATACTTAACCTCCTCCTAATAAATAAAGATTTATAAATCGTCAAATATTATACCAAAACATGATATAATTAAATAAACAAAATTTGGGGTGAAAGATTATGAGTAAATTTGAGATTATAGATCTCACCTTAGAACTTTCTCCAAATACAATCTTTCCTGAAGAATCCCATTCTATTTTAAAAGTAAATGAAATTGGAAAGACAATCCTATGGAACTCCCCTCTTTATAAGATAGAGATCTCATCTCATACAGGAACTTATATAGAAATTCCATGGAATGAATTTCCAAAGGATTTTCTTTTAAGGGAAGCTGCTGTTGTAGACTTATTAGAAATTTGGATGAAGGATGTTATTACCGAGGCAAAATTTGAGAATTTATATATAGAGGGAGGAATGGGAGTTATTTTAAAAACAAAATGGTATTCTCGTTGGACATCAGGAGAAGTATTTAAAGATCCTCCGGTTCTTTCTCTTTCTGCTTGTAATACTCTTATTGAGAAAAGAGTAAAATTTGTTGGAATTGATTTTCCGATAAGTAAAGAAGTTCATGACTTGTTCTTATCAAAGGACATTTTTCTAATACATAATCTTTATAATCTTCTTTCTATAAAAAGGGAAAGGGTTTTTTTAGTAATTGCACCATTAAGTTTTAAATCATTAAAAGCTGTTCCAGCAAGAATTTTTGCTCTTCAATCCCTTTAATTTTATCTCTTTAAATTCTTTTCAATAATTAAAATGGGAATTTCTCCAGGTCTTACCATAAATAACTTTTCCCTTGCTAATTTTTCTATTATGTATGGATCATCAAGATTTTCTACCATCTCCTTAAGCTCTCTTACTTCTCTAATCAACTTTTCATATCTTTTTTGGTTTTTTTCTAACTCCCTTTTGTAATAGAAATAATCCCTTATCCCCAAATAATATGATGGAAAGACATATAATATTATCAATAGAAGAATAATTCTATTGTATTTTTTTTTACGTTGTGCGGATGACACCTCTATATATCACTCCCCTTTCTGGATCAATGGTTATTATCTCTCCATGAGATAATTTATCTCTTATTTTTCCTGTCCCAATTATAATTCCTAATCCTTTACTCCTCCATGGTATAAGCTCTGGAGGAAGCTTATTGCCCTCTATGATTAAACCTCTTATTTTATCCAAAAGAGAAATAAGTCCTGAGGTAAACTGTGGGATAACGAGAATATCTCCTTCTTGAGCTTTACTAAAGGCCTCTTTTTCGTTTTCTACAATACATACCCTTGCAGTTTTTGTTTCTCCTCCCAATCCATGCCCCCTTCCAATAATTTCTGAAATTATGTGAACCTTTATTAAATTTGTCATACCTGAAATTCCCATAGGAATTCCTGCAGTTATCACTACAGTGTCTCCACTTTTTATATAATTTTTTTGTAAAAGTATTTTTGTAGATTTTTCAAACATCTCATCGGTAGTATAGAAAACCTCTGTAAGTAGAGGTATTACTCCCCAAGATAAACTTAGTCTCCTTTGAACCTCAGGGAAATGGGTTATTGCGAAGATAGGTGCTAAAGGTCGATATTTTGATATTTGTCTTGCAGTAAAACCACTATGGGTTGCAGTAATTATAGCTTTTGCTTTTGTTTGGCGAGCTATCTCACATGCAGAATAAGTAATAGATTGAGTTATATTTTCATCAGAAGGAGGGACTAAAAAACTTTCATATGGAAATTCTTCTTCAACTTTTCTCGCTATTTTATCCATCATTTTAAAACTTAATACTGGATATTTCCCAATTGTAGTCTCATTGGAAAGCATAACTGCATCAGTTCCATCCAATATAGCATTAGCAATATCACTTACTTCAGCCCTTGTTGGGGTTGGACTATTTACCATGGAACTTAGCATCTGAGTTGCAGTTATTACTGGCTTTCCTAAGAGTCTTGCCTCTCTAATAATTCTCTTTTGTAAAAGAGGCACCTCTTCATTAGAGACTTCAACAGCTAAATCTCCTCTTGCCACCATAATACCATCGGAAACTTCTAAAATCTCCTTAAAGTTTTGAATAGCTTCCTTCTTTTCAATTTTTGCAATTACTGGAATCCTTGCATCATATAATTCTAAAAATTCTTTTAATTCTAAAATATCTCCTGCTTTCTTCACAAAGGATAATGCAATAAAATCTACTCCCTTTTCTATTCCAAAGAGAACGTCTTTTTTATCCTTTTCTGTGAGCGCCGATACTCTTAATTCAGAATCAGGGAAATTAACTCCCTTCCTTTCCCACAATTCTCCCCCATGAATTACTTTACATCTTAATTTATCCTCTTCTATTCCTTCTACTTTAAGTTCTATTAAGCCATCATCTAATAAAATTCTTTCACCCTCCTTTAAATCTTCCAAAAGATAAGGATAATTAACATGAGCTATTTTTTCATTTCCTATACATTCTTCTGGAGTTAGATAGAATTTTTGCCCATCTTCGAGGAAAATTTTTTCCTTCTCAAACTTTCCTAACCTTATTTTAGGACCTTGTAAATCCTGAAGAATTGCCACACTTTTATCTAATTCTTCAGATATTCTTCTTATAAGCTCAATCCTTCTTCTATGAACTTCATGATCACCATGAGAAAAATTCAATCTTGCAACATCCATTCCACAAGAAATAAGTTCTCTTAATGTTTTCTCATCCTCACTTGCTGGACCAATGGTACATATTATTTTTGTCCTTCGAAACAATTTTTTCACCCCTTTATCTTTGTATAAATTTTAGCTCCTTCATGTAAAGCTCCTTCTAAACCCACCTCAAAACCATTCTCGTCTAATACTATAAATTCTCCCTTCTCACAGGATTTATAAAGAGAATAATCAAAAGAAATCAGGGCATGCTTTACTTGCATACCCTGATAAATCTTTATAGGTTTATCATTTACATACACGATAATACTTCCTGCCATCATTTTATTATGATACTTCTTCCTTCAACCTTTGGAGAAATGGGAGAATGTTTCTTTAAATACTCCACAAAAACATCCCTCAACATATCCCCATATACTAAATTCTTTCCTTCTTTAAAAGTTACAAAATTATCTCCTCCTGCAGCTAAGAAATCATTAGTTACTACTTTATATACTTTATCAGGCTCTAAGGGTTTATCTCCCACAAAAACCTCTACTACCCTTTGTCCCACAGGTTTTGTCATATCATATTTTATCTTTAATCCCGACTGTTGTAAAATACCCTTCTCTAATTTAGCACTTTGTTCTAAAAGTTTCAAAATTTGTTCTCCTGTAAGTTCCATAACCACCAATACATTATCAAAGGGAAGAAGAGTATAGACCAACTCCATAGTAATAGGTCCTTTATTTATATCAGTTCTAATCCCTCCACTGTTTTGGAAAGCGATATCTGCAGATGTTGCTTCCCTCATAGCATCACATATAACATTTCCCACATTGGATTCTTCATTATAATTTCTCACAAGATTAACCAGCGTCTCTCCTACAACCTTTGCAAATTCCTCTTTTAACTGATTATTATACTTATCTACAATTTGTGCCACCCTTTCATCAAATTTATTTTCAGGACCTGCAAAAACTGTTTTCAATTCATTTTCCTTTGTGTATCCTAAAATAATATTTGTATCAGGTTGAATCTTTAATTCTAAAACCCCTAAATATATTCCATTATATCCTGCTTGAGTTATAATAACACCTCTCACCAAAACAGGGTTTGTAACCACTGTATGGCTATGTCCCCCTATTATGACATCAATCCCTGATATCTTTTCTGCTAATTTTTTATCTTCGTCAAAGCCTAAATGGGAAAGGAGGATAACCAAATTTGCTCCTTTACTTTTTACCTCATTTATTATTTTCGGCAAAACTTCCTCTGGATTCTTAAAGATTAGGTTCTGTACATAATCAGGTTTTGTAATATACGCAGTCTCTGGGGTTGTTAAGCCAATTATTGCAATTTTTAATCCCTTTCTTTCAATAATTAAATATGGTTTTAGATAAGGTAAATATCTCCCCTCCTTATCTAAAATATTTGCAGAAAGATAGGGAAATCTGGAGATAGATACCAGGGTTTGTAATGTTTCTTGGCCCCAATCGAACTCATGATTTCCAACAGCCATCGCATCAAAACCGAGAAAATTCATTATTTCTACCACTGGTTTCCCTCTAAATATATTAGATTGAGGTGTTCCTTGAAACATATCTCCTGCAGAAAGAAGAATAGTACCTTCAGGATTTTTTGCTCTCTCTTCATTTATTAATTGAGCCAAATAAGCAACACCGCTTACTGGAATTTTTTCACTAATACTTCTAACAATATATGGAAGGAGCCTTCCATGGAAATCATTAATATGAAGAATTGTTAGATTTATACTGGGAATCTCTTGGGCAAAAAGAATTGTAGAAAAGAGAAGAAAGAGAAGAATAACACTAAATATTTTGAGTACTCTTTTCATAAATACACCTCCAATTTAAGGAATTTATATTTCTATTTTACACCTAAAAAATTTTAAACAAATACCCTTAGAAAATTAAAGGATATCAAAATTATTCCTGCTTTTATCACTTCTGGATATAGTTTATTCCATTCTGCCTGATAATATTCCCTCGTTAAAACCAAGCATAAATGAGCAGGAGACATCATCACACCAATATAACCACTTATAAAGGAAAAGGTAACCCACTTTATACTTTCCCCATAGGGGATAAGGGAAAGTATGATGGGAAAGGTTATTCCAATAGAAGCCTGAGTTACTCCAGTAAGAAGTCCAACTAAAAAGGGTAAAGAAAAGAAAATTATAATCAAAGGAATATGGAGAGAGGATAAGAAATAAGAAATATCATTAACTGCATTTACTCTTTCTAAAAGCCCTTTAAAAATCATCACTGCAATGATTAATAATAAATTTTCTATTTTAAGAGATTCAATTAAAGTATTTTTAATCTCTAAAGGGTTATATTTGTAAATTAGGAATAATATAATTAAAACCCCAAAAAGAATAAAAAGAAGTTCCCAATGGAAAATAAGAACTGCAAGAATAATAATGATAAAAGGCCAAAAGGAAAAGAGAAAGCTGAGAATATCATTTTTCCAATTATTTTCTTTAATCTCTTCTTTATTTAAGGATAAATTATAGAATCCTATAAGAAGTCCAATAGCAAAAACAGCAAAACCATAAGGTAAAGTTTCTTTTATTAATAAAGGTAAAGGTATTTCAGCAAGGGTTGATGCCAAAATAATCCCTGGATACACAGGAAGAAAAGGCTCCCATACATGTCTAAACCAAAAATTCAAAAAACCTTTTTTCTCAGAAGAGATTTCATCTCCAGAGGAAACTTCCTCTAAAAGGGGGGCAGAAAAAAGAGCTCCTCCCACAGAGGGAAGAAGTCCCATAATCATAGGCATTGAAATTAGCGTTAATCTTTTATCTCGTATAAGATTTTTTAGTGATTGAGTCATATTCTTTAGCATTTCCCTATTTCTCAATATATTTTCTAATATGGCAATAAAATAAAGAATAATAACAATTTTAATAGTATTCCAAGATGTTGTTGAAGAGAATGCAGATTTAAATATTTCAATTAGTGGTAAACCAAAACTTACTCCTAATATGAAGCTTCCACCAAGAAGAGCCCAAACTAAGGGTAATTTATTCATAATAGCACTAACGATAAGAGCAAAAATTATAATTACCTTTAGAAATGCAATCATAATATCACCTCATTATAGATTTAATTTCTTAAAACCTTAGTTAAAACTTCAATATGGAGAGTATTTTAACAATAAATAATTGAACTAAGCAAGAAAAAAAATTAAAGATATATTATCTCTCCCTTCTCTGGAAAAATTACTTTACAGATATCTTCAAATTTTTTAAAGAAGACTCTATTCTGAGTATGAATAGGAATGAGTATTTCAGGCCGTAGTAAATCAATTATTTCTGTAATTCCCTCGTCGCTAATATGTCCACTGGCATGAAGGGGAGATTCTTCTCTTTTCTCTACTAAATTTCCCCTTATTTCTAAATTAAAATATCTTAACCAATTCTCTATCTTTTGTTGATCAATTCTCATCTCTTCGTTAAAGGCTTCACTTGAAGAAAATATGTATATTCCTGATTTAGGAAGAATATCAAGAAGAAGATGAAAATCATAATAGGAAATGCAAAGAATATAATCTCTTGGATTTTTTCTAATTTCTTCTGCATTTATAATCTTTCCCTGGACTTTTCTATATTTTTCTATAAGGTTTTCCTCCCAAAACTCATATCTACCTTTAGGCTCCAAATAAAAAGTGATATATTCATCCTTTAAAGGGTCTGGAAAACCTAAAGAGGATAAGGCTTCTAAAAGATATATATCCTTTAATGTGAGTAATAATTTTCTTTCTGTCTCTTTCCCTATTTCTAAAAAGGTTATTAATCTATCAATATTTCTTGCCCCAAAATCTGCTATTATATAACTCTTTGCTGATTTAATAATTTTATAAGCTGTATTCTTTACATCCTCCTCTGAATAAGGATTCTTTAACTCAGGATGGGTTCCTTCACATAGTAATACCCTTACAGGGATTTTTCTAAGTTCCTCAATAAATTTTTTTGTATATATTGAATTTCTCCCATGCATCCTCAAATCCCCAGTATATATGATCCATCCTGCGGAAGTTTTAACTCCAAAGCTTAAGGCTCCAGGAATAGAGTGGTCCACAGGAAAAACCCTTATTTCAAAGGAACCTAAACTCAATTTTTCTTCTATCCTCTCCAATTTCCTTTCTTTAATTTCATAAGAAGTTTTCTTCTCTATTCTTTTCAAAAAATCAAAAACTTCAAAATTTATTTCTTCCCCAAACACAATATATGGCCTTCGAATTAATATTTTCTTTTCTCCCTGAAGAATTCCATTTTTATATTCCCTTCTTTTAACGTAAAAAAGATCTGAAATATTTTTAGTGGTATCTTCTAAACTTTTTAAAATTAAAAGAGAGATAAGAGAAGTGATTATAGGGATATTATAGTTAATATAAGAAATATATCCTGCATGATCCAAATGAGCATGGGAGAGTAAAATACCAATAGGCTCTACAAATCTATATTGATAATGATCTTTAAAATTATCAAAAAGACCTGGTAAGATTAAATCCTCTCTATATAATCCGTTGAGGGGTGGAATTAGATTTAAATTTAATAAATCATAAATACCTAAAATACTTCTTGGTCTTAAAAATTCGTCAAAAAATCTTCCTTCCTCATTAAAATTAATTCCAAAATCAAAAAGAATCGAAGATTCGTCTTCTTCTAATAGTATCTTATTACCACCTATACAATCTATACCGTCATAAAAGATAAGTTTTACTCCCATGATATAAGCCTCAGAGTAAGATGAATTTTCTCCAATAATCTGGAATATCAGCTTCGAAACTCATATTTTCCTTTTTTACAGGATGGGAAATTATTATCTTATGACAATGTAAAAATATCTTATCCTTAAAAATCTTTTTTCCACCATACTTCTCATCACTTAATACAGGATGACCTATACTTGCAAGTTGAACCCTTAACTGATGCTTCCTTCCACTCTCTGGAACTAACTTAACTAAAGATATTCCTTTATATTCATTAACTACTTCATAGTATGTTTTAGCCTCTTTACCTATTAAATTGCTTTGTATAATCTTTGCCCTTCTTGAACTTTCATCCCAAAAAACATATCCTTCTAAAATTCCACTTTTTTCTTTAAAAATACCCTCACAAAGAGCTAGATAGATTTTCTTTACTTTTCTCTCCCTAAAAAGCTCAGAAAGTCTTCTTGCAGATTTTGAATTTCTTGCAAATATTACAACCCCAGAAACAGGTTTATCCAATCGATGTACTATTGCGAGAAAAACATTTCCAAGCTTTTTATACTTCTCCTTTATATATTCCTTTGCTATTTGTAAAAGAGTAATTTTACCTGTAATATCTCCTTGGACAAGAATTCCAGCAGGTTTATCTACAACAAGAAGATGGTTATCCTCGTATATAATTTTTAAATTTATAAGATTCGACATTCTTGAGACCCCATTTTAAATTCGCCAAAATCTATCTCCCTTAAATTTTATTAAAAAAATTTTTACATTAAAATTTTAGCAAAATTTATTCTTTGAAAAAAATAATTTTGTATGTTAAACTTATTAAGTTTAAATGGAGAAAAAAGTGTCAGTACTTAGATTTTTACTTGCTTTTTCGGAACATTTGGATAATCAATTACCTGAGAAAAAGAGACACTCCTCTCGGGTAGCTAATATATCCTTATGTATAGCAGACAATTTAGGTCTTTCTGAAAAAGAAAAGTATGACTTAGTCCTTTCAGCCCTTTTACATGATGCAGGAGATGGTAATAAGATTCATAATTATAAAGTTGCTATTTCAGAGCATGCTCTAAAGGGAAGTTTGTTCATCTCTGATATACCCTTTTTAGAAAAAGTTTCTACAATTATTAAATATCATCATATACCGTGGGATTTTGGCAGAGGAAGAATTTATAAAGAAGAAGAGATTCCCATCGAAAGCCACATTTTAACCCTCTCTGAATTTATTGATAACTATTATGACAAGTCAAAATACATCTTGATAGAGAAAAATAGAATTATAAATAAAGTTAAAAAAGAAGGCGAGAAACTCTTTCATCCAAATGTATTAAATGCATTTTTGGAACTGTCCTTTAAAGAAAGTTTTTGGTTTACAGTAAATTATGAAAATATACAACCAAAAGATTTTTCCTGTGATATTAGTTTAAATATAGATGAATTCTTACAACTTTCAAGAGCTATCGCAAGAATTGTTGATTATCGAAGTAAAATTCAAGTGAGACACTCAAGAAATGTATCCAATATTTCAGCCTTTTTAGCAGGAAATCTTAAGTATAACGATGAAAAAATAAAAAAGATTAAGATTTCTGGATATTTACATGATATCGGAAAAATTGCCTTATCATCTTACATACTTCTCAAAAACCAAAAGCTTAGTAAAAGGGATATGGATTATATAAAGGTGCATCCTTATAAGACTTATATAGTTTTAAAAAATTCCATTCCCTTTGAGGATATAACAATGTGGTCATCATATCATCATGAAAAACTGAATGGAAAAGGATATCCATTTAGATTAAAAAATGATGAAATTCCTGAAGAGGCAAGAATAGTTACTATAGCAGATATATATTCTGCACTACGTGAAGATAGACCTTATAGAAAAGGGATAGAAGAAAAAAGGGTTATAAACTATATGAAAAACCTTGCAAAGGAAAATTATATAGATAAAGATATTTATGAAGTTTTATATGAAAATCGAGAAGAAATATTACAAGTTATAAATTTATAATTCCTCTTCCCCTGCTATATCCCTAACACAAGAAAACGTTTCAAAGTTTATTGACGAAATTTTAAAAATAGTATATAAAATCATGTAAAAAGTATATAAAAAATTAAATAGGGAGTAAATATATGCATAAAATAGGAAGACCTGATATCATTAACAAGATTAATAAGGGATTAATTCTTCAGTTAGTAAGGGAAGAAGGTCCTATATCTCGAGCTAAAATTGCACGAAAACTTGGACTTTCGAGACCAACAGTTTCCATACATGTCCAAGATCTTATAAATGAGGGACTACTTTTAGAAGTTGGGAAGGGGGAAACTAAAAAGGGCAGAAAAGATATCTTGTTGAGCTATAATGCAAAACACGGATACATATTAGCAGGAGATATAGAAGGCTCTTATATCAGATTAGTTATTTCAGATATGTCAGGAAAGATTGAAGCTGAGGAGGTAATAAAGACTCAAGAATTAAGAGAGAAAAATTTAATGGATCCAAATAAATTTCCATTGGTTTTAAAAGAATTTTTAGGAATGACGAAAATCGAACTTGAAAGTTTAAAGATTTTAAGCTTTGGAATAACAGGTATTGTTGAAGAAGGAAGATTAATGTTTTCTCCAGGTCTTCCTGAATGGAACAATGCACCTCTATTAAAGATATTAGAAGGGGAATTTCCTTATTCTATGATAATTTTAGATAGAGATGTAAATATGGCAGTATTAGGAGAATATTGGAAGGGAGCTGGAAAGGGAAAGGAGAATATAGTCTATATAACTATTAGTACTGGAATTGGAGCAGGTATAATTATAAATGGAAAAATTTATGAAGGTAAAAACAAATTTGCAGGAGAAATAGGATATATGTCTATAGATGATCCAAATTTTGTATATCCTGGTGTTCTAAATACTCCCTTTGGCTCCTTAGAATGGAACTCCTCATGGTCAGGAATTAAAAAAAGACTACAAAAAATTGGGAAAAATTATAAAAATATTGAGGAAGTTTTTGAGAATTATGAGAGAGATAAAGAAAATCATAGATATATCTGCGGAAAATCTTGCAAGGGCTATAGTGAATCTTACCACTGTATTAGCTCCTGAAGTCATTATAATTGGAGGTATTTTAGGAAATTATATAAATATTCTATTACCACTTATGGAAAAAATATTTGAATATTATCTGCCCATTGACATTAATATTGTCTCATCCTCCTTAGGTAACAATGCGGTAATATGGGGAAGTATATATAAAGCCATGAATATGTATCATTCTTGCCCTGTAATTATTTGATTATCTCAAAAAATTTTATTCCTCTAAGAATATACTCTTCCCAGTCCTTTAAATCTTTAAGATATCCAAAGGGACATCTATAAATATTAATTCCATCTTTACTTAAAATTAAAGGATTATGTTCGTGCCCACAAATTAAATATTTTATTTTCTTATTTTTTAAAATAATCTCTCCCAAGTGTTTGCTTCCAAGATATGCGGAAAAGAAATTTTTTATATATACTAAATCTTCAAAGGGAAGGGTATGAATAACTGCAACAATAACATCTACTTTATCCTTAATATCATTTATCTGCTCCTCCAATTCCTCCTGCATCCTTTTACAAATTTCTTTGTTAGAAAGAATTTTCCCTGTATTATCTTTAAAGATTATAAGTTTCCAATAGATCTCTCTCCATTTTAAATTTCCATATTCTCCTTTATCATACTCTTCAGTACTAAACTTATCACTCCCAAGTGAGTAATCATACCATCCTATACTCCCAACAAATCCAATGTTATTTATAATTAATGGAAATGAAGGAAGATAATGAAAATTATTATCTTTGGAAATTTTTTCAAGAATATATTTATATTTTTCAAAACTGTTTAATCCATCTTCTATCCAAATATCATGATTACCAGGAACATACATTTTATAAAACTTTAGATCTTTCAATACTTCAAAGAAAATTTTTATATCTTCTATCTTTCTTGATATATCTCCTGCAAAGATAAAAACGTCAGGATCAAAGGATAAAATTTTATCTCTCACTTTTGTTAAAAATCTAACTATTACCTCTCCATTTAGTCCATTTCTGAGTCTTATATAGTCCAAATGGATATCAGAAAGGGCTAATATCTTCATAATATATAATTTATCAGTTTATATATAAAATCCACTATGGGTTTAATAAAGGAAAAGATAATAGAATTTCGAGAAATCTGAAGTTGAAAATTTAAAGGCAGAAATTTAAGAATTACACCATATACTATTATAAGTGAAACTCCTCCAAAGATTACAGAAAGAATTAGAGATGGTAGAGCCAGTAATATATATGAGAAGATGAAGGTGAGAATAAAAGAAAATATGTTAGAAGGAACATAAGGAGGAAAGTGAATATATCTCATATAAAAAGGTAAAAGAGTAGAGGAAACGATAAAGGCAATAATTAAAGATAGAAGAAGAGCTATTTTATTACTAAAAATTTCCTTTAATCCCTTAATTGCAAGTCCTACAATTGTTAAGACACAAATAAGATCAAAAATCATTAAAAATCCTCCCACACAATTAAAATTCTTAATGCGTTTCCTGATAACCCCATCTCAACTGCCTTATGTATTTCTCTCAAAGGGAATTTGTGAGAGATTATTTTCTTTACATTAAGTCTCTTATTAGCAATTAATTCCAATGCCCTACTATTAGTATAAGGATTTACAAAGGATCCCATCAAAGTAATCTCTTTATAATATATATCGAAGGGAGAAATATTTAAAATTTCCCTTTGATCAGAAACCCCAAAAATTAAAACTTTTCCACCTCTTCTGACACAATTTATTGCGAGTTCTACTGTATCTGCTTTACCCACTGCCTCTATAGCAACATCAACTCCAACTCCTGTTAATCTCTTAATCTCTGATATCACATCATCCTTTAATGGATCAAAGGTATAAGCTGAAAAAGATTTAGCTATTTCTCTTTTTTCTTTAACAGGTTCTGATAGAAAAACTTTTGAGGCTCCATGTATATATGCAAGCTGAAGAAGAATTAACCCTAAGGCTCCTCCTCCAATTATAAGAACTGTATCTCCTG
This sequence comes from uncultured bacterium, assembly GCA_938034905.1. Lineage (GTDB taxonomy): Bacteria > Dictyoglomota > Dictyoglomia > Dictyoglomales > Dictyoglomaceae > NZ13-RE01. Next base: position 15,933 of record CALHLF010000052.1, read on the forward strand.
CTTTAATCTGGATCTTTTCAACACCATGCAGGGCACAGGCACATGGTTCCATCATTGCTCCTTCCTCTGGGGAAACTCCATTGGGCAGTTTATAAGCCCTATCATAGGGAATAACACAATAATCTGCAAATCCTCCATCAAGATCTACCCCTAAAGCCTTAAGATTCTCACAAAGATGAATTTCTCCTCTTCTGCAAAAATAACAATTTCCGCAGGGTATATTGGGATCTACAGCTACAAGATCACCAATTTTTAGTCCTTTAACATTGGAACCAATTTCTATAATTTTTCCTGCAAATTCATGTCCCCTTATTATATTAGGCTTTCCATAAATTTTTCCTGAAAAGATATGCAAGTCTGTTCCACATATTCCTGAAGCTAAAACCTTTATAAGAACTTCAGATGGTCCCACAAGGGGTTTTGGACATTCCCTTAAAACCAATTTACCAGTTTCATCCAACATAGCTCCTAACATAAATTTTTACCCCTCTTCTCAAGAGAATCTGGTAATATTTGCATAATTTCAATCCTATTTCCATCAGGATCTTCTATCCATGCTTGATAATTTCCATCAACTCCTAATATGGGCTCCACATCAATCTGCCATCCCTTGTCTTTTATTTTTCTTACAGTATCAAAAATATCATCGGTAATAAGGCAAATATGCATAAAATTTTGATTTTCTGCCTGAGAAATCTCCTTTTGGGGAAAAAGTTCCAAATATTGATCTTCTGAGATTTTTAAATAAACAAGAAAGATCTTCCCATCCCTTTCTAAGTTAAAAAAAATCTTAAAACCTAAAATTTTTTCATAGAATTCTAAAGATTTCTCAAGATTTGATACTGCAAAGGCAATATGTCCTATTCCCTTAAACATTCTTATCCTCCTCAGGTTTTTAATATTATACTATATTTTCAAAAACTTTGTCTTTTTTGGGGTCTTTAACTTTTTTAATGAGGAAGATAAGATTAAAAGAACCAATTAAAAGAGATATTAAAAATAAAGTCTCATAGCCAAAAAGGTCTGAGATTTTTCCTGCCATAAGAGGAGATAGAAAAGAAAATGGGGCAATCAATAGATTAAGTACTCCAATATATAATTCTTTCTTATCCTTTGGTGCTAAATCTAAGGTTATTGCTAAATCTCCCACCATGTAGGAACTATTTATTAAGCCAATTAAAATAAATACTATGTATATAAATAAAGAAGAATTTCCAAAGAGAAGTAAGAGAAGGGAAAAAATGCTGAGAGATCTTCCTATAATTAAAGTAATTTTATGTCCTACTCTATCTCCAAGGGGACCAAAAAAGAAAGAAGAAATACCCTGAGATACTAAAAGTATACCCGTAAAATCTGCGACAACCTTATCAGGAATAGAAAATTTCCTTAGGGCAAATACAACAATAAAAGAAGTATAAGATCCAGCTAAAGCTCCTAATATTCTGCTTAGTATATAGTTTCTAAAATTTCTATCTTTTAAAACTAAATTTACTCCCTTTATATATTCGGAAAACTTTACATCTTCTTTTACTTCATCATCAGGCTCTTCTCGGGTTAATGCTAAAAATATAAATGAAAGGAGAAGAGCAATACCTGCACATAAAAAGGAATATCCAAAATTTTTAGGAAAAGAATAATTTGATAAGAAATATCTCGCTAAGCTTGCACCACCAACTCCCATTAATGCTCCAAGTCCATTTCCCATAGCAAAATAACTTCCCCTCCTTGCAGGATGAATAACCTTTTCAATTAAACTCATCCAGGGGGGTCCTAAAAATCCCATGGAAAAGGTGGCTATCCCTAACATAAAGAGGGAAAGATAAAGAGCAAGTTTTGGATTATAAGGAACTACAAAGAAAGATATAAAAGCCATAAATAAATAAGGAAGTCTTTCTCCTAAGGTGAACTTCAAAACTACATTTAGTTTCCTTCGAGCTCTTTCAGAAACCTTAGCTCCTAAGATTGCAGGAATTCCCCATCCCAAATTGGCAATTGCAGGGATAAGACCAATTTCAACATTTCCTGCACCAAGATTTTTAGCAAATAAAGGGAATAATGTAAGAATTGACCCAAAGGTCATCCCAAGACTAAAAAGAGCAAAATCAATACTATCTACAAAGAAATTCCAACGATAATCCCTTTCGCTTAAAGGCATAACAGAGGGTATTATATCAAAGGATAGTAAGGAAAGCAAATTAATTTTATTTATTTCTCTTAAAAAGAGAACTAAGAAATAAAAGAGTTAGCACTAAAATTATAGAAGCCCCACTGGGAAGATTGAGATAAAATGATAAAATAAGTCCCAAGAATATCCCTATAAAACTTATTACCGAGGAAAATATTATCAATTCTTTTAAACTCTTAGACCAGTGAAGCATAATAGATGTAGGAATAACAAGAAGCGCAGAAATTAATATAATTCCTATCAGTTTACTTGCTAAAACAATAGAAATAGCTGATAAACTTAATATAATTTCTTCTAATAAAAAAGTATTAATTCCTGAGACCTCTGCAGAGGTAGGATCTATAATAACATAAACAATCTTCCAATAATTTCTAAAAATGAAAAGAAGTAGAATAACAAGGAAAATAGAGGAGACTACTATATCTTCATAGGTAATTGCAAGAATATTACCAAAGAGGTATCCAAATAGATCCACCGAATATCCTTTATGGAGGGAAAGGAAAATAGCTCCTAAGGCCATAGCAGTAGTATAAAATATACCAATAGGAACGTCTTCTTTTAATCTTATTTTTCTTTTTATAAATGGCATTACCCAAACAATGATTAAAGAAAAAATTATTGCAGAAATAATAGGATTTATTTTGAGAAGTATTCCTAAAGCTATCCCACCAAAGGCAGAATGGCTAATACCCGATCCCATAAAGGTCATACCTTTAAGAACTAAGTAAGAACCAATAATAGAAGTAATAATACTTAATAAAAATCCTGAGATTAATGCCCTTTGTATAAAAGAATAAGAAAAGAGATTCATTCTCTATCTTCTTCGTGGGTTAGTAATAGAAATTCTTCTCCATATATTTCTCTTAAAGTTTTATGTATCTTTACATCTTTGGGACATCCATGAGAAAAGATTCTTCTATTTAAGCAAGCTAATTTTTTAACTCTTTTCGATATTATTCCTATATCATGGGATACTAAGATTATTGTTAACCCTTTACTATTTAATTCCTGCAAGAGATTATAAAATCTTTCTTGAGTTGTAATATCAACTCCTACTGTGGGTTCATCTAATAAAAGTAGTTTTGGCTCTTGAGCTAACGCCTTTGCTACTAATACCCTTTGTTGTTGTCCTCCTGAAAGCTCGCTAAATAACTTGTTCTTATATTCTAACATTCCTACGTTCTCAAGAGCCTGCTCAATTATCTCTTTATCCCTTTCCTCAATCCTTTTCCAATTATTTACAATCTTTCTTCCTAATACTACTAAATCCCAAACCCTTATTGGAAAGTATCTTTCAATTTCTGATCTTTGGGCAATATAACCTATTTTTTTCTTTTCCCCCTTTAATTTCCAAGGGGCTTTTCCAAAAACCTCAACCTTACCCTTAATAGGTCTTAAAAGTCCTAAAATTATTTTAATTAAAGTAGTTTTTCCAGCTCCATTGGGGCCTATGATTCCCCAAAAATCTCCCTCTTCTACAATAAAATCAATATCTTCCAATATTAAAGATTCACTATATCCAAAGGACAAATTTTCAATATTAATTATTTTGTTCATTAAATATCATTTCCAATATTTTTATGTTTTCTTTAATCATAGTGAAATAATCCTTTCCATAACCTAATGGGTCTAAGGTTAATAACTTTACTCCAGTCTCCTTTGAAATCATATCTAAAACTTTAGATACAGTAAAGGGTTCCTTTAATATATACTTGATATCTTTCTTTTTAATAGTATTTATTATCTCTACAACCTTTTTGGGAGAAGGCTCTTTACCTTCTCCTTCTTCAATAACCTCAAGAACTTTTATATTATATCTCTTAAAAAAATAATACCATGCAGGATGATAAACAATAACTTCTTTTCTATTATACTTAGAAAGTCTTATTTTTATCTCTTTATCTAGTTCATCTAATTTTTTCAATAGATTTTTGTAGTTTTTATAATAATAGTCTTTGTTTTTAACATCTATATTTTTTAATTTTTCATATATATTTTCTGCAATTTTTTTTGCAAGAATTGGATCAAGCCATACATGAGGATTATTATTTTCAAAATTTATATTATAGGAAGCAACAAGAATTTTTCTCCTATCTATAGAAAATTTTTCTATCCAAAAATCTATATCTCCACCATTCACAATTATTAATTCCGATTTTTCAATCAACTTAAAAATTCCTGGAGTTGGCTCAAAAATATGAGGATTAACATTTTGAGGAATCATTAAAGAAAATTTCCAATATTCTCCGCCAATAAAGCTTGCTAAACTTTGAAGAGGAGGAATAGATACTAAAGCATTTCTAATCCCTCCTAAGGTTTCTAAGGAAAATATCAAAAAAATAAATAAAATCGTAAAAATACTTCTTTTCATGTGTATAAATATTAAAGCAAAGGAAGATAAGTTTCTATCTCATAATTTGTTATTTGTTTTCTATAATTATCCCACTCAATCTTCTTATTTTCTATAAAATTATTAAAAACATGATCTCCAAGAGCTCTTCTTACCAATTCACTTTTTTCTGTAATCTCTATAGCTTCAATAAGACTTCCTGGTAAACTTTCAATCCCTCTAATTTCTCTTTCCTTCTTACTCATAAGATAAACATTCTCTTCAATAGGGTCTGGAAGAGAATATTTTTTCTCTATTCCTTCAAGTCCTGCAGCAAGGATAACTGCAAAGGCCAAATAGGGATTACATGCAGGATCAGGAGCCCTATATTCCACTCTTGTTGCTTCCTCTTTTCCTGGTTTATACATCGGAACTCTTATTAGATCTGATCTATTCCTTAATGCCCAGGATATATAGACGGGAGCCTCATATCCAGGCACTAATCTTTTATAGGAGTTTACCCATTGATTAGTAATAAGGGTAATTTCCTTGGCATGCCTCAAAAGGCCAGCTATAAAATATTTTGCAATATCAGAAAGATGATATTTATCGTTGGGATCAAAGAAGGCATTTTTCCCATCTTTAAAAAGACTCATATGAACATGCATTCCTGAGCCATTTTCACCATAAAGAGGTTTTGGCATAAAAGTTGCATATACCCCGTTCAAATATGCTACTTCTTTTATTGCTAACCTTGCAGTCAATATAGAATCGGCCATCTTTAATGCTTCAGCATATTTAAAATCAATCTCATGTTGAGAGGGCGCCACCTCATGATGAGTAAATTCTACCTCTATTCCCATTTCTTCTAATATAAAGACGGTTTCATGTCTTAAATCTATTGCTTCATCCCTTGGAATTAAATCAAAGTATCCTCCCCTATCTAAGACCTCTGGTTTTAAATCTACAGATTTAAAATAGAAAAACTCAAGTTCAGGTCCCACATAAAATGAATATCCCATATCCTTTGCTTTTTTTAACATTCTTCTTAAGACGTTTCTTGGATCTCCTTCAAAGGGAGTCCCATCGGGTTCCGTTATAGTTGCAAATATTCTTGCTACCTTTCTATCCCTTCTCCATGGAAGAAGAGTAAAGGTATCCGGCTCAGGAAATGCTACCATATCACTTTCCTCAATTCTTGTATATCCCCTTACCGAGGATCCATCGAAACCAAGACCCTCATCAAAAGCTTTTTCAAGCTCATGGGAAGTAATGGTAAAACTTTTTAAGTATCCCAAAATATCCACAAACCATATTTCTATAAACTGAATATTATTAGTCTTTACGTAATTTACCACTTCTTCTTTTGTTTTTGGATAATCCTTCATACTTTCCTCCTTCCTAAAATGAGAAATTTTTATATAATATTTTAAAATTGATTTCTTATCAATCACTAATTTTATTTTTTTATACCCTCCTAGCAAATTTTATAAAGGGCAATACAAATTTAAATTGTCCCCACCACCAAAATGGAAGGATTAAATTCGATCCTTTCAAATTTATGTTTAGGCATAATATAATGTAGAGAATACTAAAAAAGCAATATGATAATTTACCGTAAAGGCTATATCATCTAAATCTATATTATAAAACTCCTCCCGAGAGGGGGGACTCGGGAGGAAAGGGAGAATAAGGGGGTGTTTATATAAATTTTAAAATAAAATTTTTTCTCTTTCAATATTAAGAGATTTAATAACCTCTTTTATAGTTTTTATTGATGCCATTAAATCTTTCTTTTCTTCTTCTGTAAGCTCTATCTCTAAAACCTTTTTTATTCCATTTCTTCCTACTACAGATAATAGACTTATAGGAACATTTTTTATTCCAAAAACTTCAGAGTGAACTGAAGAAACAGGAAGGACTCTATTTTCATCCCTTAATATAGCCTCAACAATATCTACCAATGCAAGTCCAATAGCAAAATGAGTGGCTCCTTTGTATTCAATTATTTTATAAGCAGATTCTCTTATCTCCTTTAATATTTCCTTCATCACATTCTTACTAAAGCACTTTTTACCACATATAGGACAAAATTCTGAAATGTGTATTCCTGCTATGTGAGTCAAGCTCCATACTGCTACAGAAGTATCACCATGTTCTCCAATAACATATGCGGTTAAAGATCTTGGATCTACATTACAATGCTGGGAGAGGAGATAAGCAAAACGAGAACTATCAAGTACTGTTCCTGAGCCTATAACTTTTTCTCTAGGGAAATTAGATAAATTCCAAGTTATGTATGTAAGAATATCCACAGGATTTGAAACTATCAAAAAAATTCCATTAAAACCTGTTTCAACTATCTTAGGAATTAGATTTTTAAATATTTCTAAATTTCTATCTATAAGCTGTAACCTTGTCTCTCCTGGTCTTTGCTTTGCTCCTGCAGTAATTACTACTATATCAGAATCCTTTGCTTCTTCAAGATCTCCTACATTTATCTTAATAGGTTTCGTAAAGAATATTCCATGGGAAAGATCCATAGCTTCCCCTAACGCTCTTCTCTTATCTATATCATAAAGAACTATTTCTTCAGCTATTCCCCTTTGCATAAGACTATAGGCAAAAGATGTTCCTACTAAACCTGCCCCTACAATCAATATCTTATTCATAAGAACACCTACCTTTTTAGTATAAATTCTGTAAAAGAATACCAAAATCTCTATAATTCTGTCAAGATTTAAAACCTCAAATTCAAAGAGATCTATTTACCACCTATAATTAATCTCAAATCCTAAATTAGGTTGAATCTCTATATCTCCTATTAAGACTGATTCTGTTCCTTGATTAGTTATTAATTTATATAAATTTCTAAAGAAGAAATTC
>CALHLF010000053.1 GCA_938034905.1 uncultured bacterium
GAGCTCATAATATTAGGCATAAAATAGAGATAAGATTGGATAATGGGGAAGAGTTTTGTTCAGGAAGTGAGAGGAAATTGCAGGATTGGAATAGAATTCTAAGTCTTTTAGATGTAGAGCTAAAGCCAATTCCAAAAGGAGTAAAACATTGGAATCCATGGGGAAAGATGTAGAAATGAGAAGGAGTTTTTAGAGAAAGCACAAAGTGGCAGGATACATGAAATTTCTTCAGACCTCATAATGGTAGAGGTATGAATGAGAGGATACCCCTTGAAAAGTTTGAAGATTCAAAAACTTTGATCTTTTTTCATGTCTTTCAGTTCCCCACTTTACTTCTTGAAGATATCTTGAAGAAAGTAGGTAATTTCAGCTCTCTGTTCTGTAATAAATTGGGTGGTAAATATGTCTTCACCACATGCCATATCTATTCTTCAATTTTAGTTGAACCTCGAATCTGGCACATTACAGACTATAGAAATGACAGTATGTATCTAATAGAAGGAAAGGAAAAAGCTATACTTTTTGATACAGGTATGGGTACAGGTAATTTAAAGGGTTATATCCAAGATTTAACTGATAAGTCAATTGAAGTTATAATTTCTCATGCCCATTGGGATCATATTATGCAGGTAAATCAGTTTAAAAGAGTTTATATGAATCATAAAGAATTTGAAATTATAAAAATTTTTAACATGGATATTGATTATACTCATTTTTTAAATATAAAAGATAAGGACATATTTGATTTAGGAGATACAAGGTTAGAAGTTATGGAAGTTCCAGGTCACACGCCAGGATCGATAGTTTTACTCGATGAAGAAAATAAAATTATCTTTAGTGGAGATGCTGTAGGAGCAGGATACACATGGATGCATCTACCAGGATGTTTGCCTCTAAGTAGATATATAGAAAGTTTGTATAAGTTATATGAAAGAATTAAAAATTTTAAAAAAATATACCATGGACACTTAAAGGAGAGTAAACCTTTAGATATATTCTATTTAGAGGATTTAATTAAAGCTGTGGAAAAAGTAATTAGAAGGGAAGTAATAGGAAAGACCTATAATTATGGTAATTTTGAGGGATTGTATGTTGAATTTGGATCTGTGGTTCTTGTATATAATCCTGCAAATATCTGATTATAATCTTTCCTAAATTCTTGACATCTCTTTTTTTAAAGTATATACTTCAAAACAATAAGAACAGGGATGTTCTACGAGATTAGGACATCCCTTTTTTATTAAAAATTCATTGGAGGTGAGATGATGCAGAGGTTTCTTAAGGTTATGTTACTTTTAGGTATTATTTTTAGTCTTTTAATCTTTCCTCTTCAAGCAGCAGGTACTATAAAAATTGGTGCTATATTTCCAATAACAGGTCCTATTGCAACTTTTGGTATATCTTCTGCAAATGGTGTTAAAATGGCATTTGAAGAGGTAAATGCAAAAGGTGGAGTGTTAGGAAGCAAAATAGAATTAATATTGGAGGATGATCAATATAAAGCAGAAGAGGTTGCTAATGCTGCTAAAAAGTTGATTGAAAGGGATAAAGTCGTAGCAATTTTAGGTGAAGTTGCAAGCTCCATGAGTTTAGTTCTTGCTCCTATTTGTCAGGCGTCAAAGGTTGTTATGATCACTCCTACTTCTACAAATCCAAGAGTAACTTTAGTTGGTGATTATATCTTCAGAGCTTGTTTCATTGATGATTTCCAAGGAACTGTTATGGCAAATTTTGTATATAAAACCTTAAAATTAAAAACATCAGCTATATTAGTTGCAGTGACAAGTGATTATAGTAAAGGTTTAGCCCAATTTTATAAAGAAGCATATACAAAATTGGGAGGAAAAATTGTAGTTGAAGAATCTTACTCTGAAGGGGATTCTGATTTTAGAGCTCAACTTACAAAAATTAAAGCTGCGAAACCTGAATTTGTATATCTTCCTGGCTATTATTCAGATATTGGTCCCATTCTCCTACAAGCAAGAGAATTAGGAATAACTGTTCCCTTCGGTGGTGGTGATGGTTGGGATTCTCCAAAACTTCTTGAAACTGCTGGAAAGGCTGCAGAAGGATGTTACTTTAGTAATCATTACAGCCCAGAATCAAAAGATCTAAAAGTTCAAACCTTTGTAAAAAATTACAAGAAGAAATTTGGAGAAACCCCCGATGCTTTAGCTGCTCTCTCTTATGATGCAGCTATGCTTCTTGTAGAAGCTATAAAAAGAGCAGGAAGTTCTGAATCTTCTAAGATAAGAGACGCATTAGTAAGTTTTACAAAAGATAAACCCTTTAGAGGGGTAACAGGCTCTATTTATTTTGATCAAAACAGAAATCCTATAAAGAGTGCAGTTATTATTGAAATAAAAGGAGGAAAACAAGTCTACAAAGCGACAGTTAAACCGTAAGAGCTCTTTTTAGGGGGAGGGGTTTACCCCCTCCTATTTTTTTGATATTATTTTTTATACTTTTTTGGAAAGGGAATATTTATGGAAAATGTGATTCAACAGATATTAAATGGAATATCTTTAGGAAGTATATATGCTTTAATTGCCCTGGGTTATACCATGGTATATGGTATTCTTCGCCTTATTAACTTTGCCCATGGTGATATTTATATGATGGGAGCTTTTTTAGGATATTTTGCATTAGGTCTTTGGAACTTTTCCTTTCCAATTGGACTTTTATTTGCTATGGGGGGTGCAGCAGTTTTAGGAATTATAATTGAAAGATTCGCTTATAGACCTTTAAGATTAGCGCCAAGAATTTCATTACTTATAACTGCTATAGGAGTATCCTTTTTGCTAGAAAATTTAATGGTCTTATGGGTAGGAGCTTCTCCAAGACCCTTTCCTCAGAAAATTCCATTACAAATTTATTTTATAGGTGATATTGTTGTAACAAATAGACAGATTATTATAGTTTTAGTATCTATAACACTTATGTTTTTGCTTCAATTTATTGTTCTTAAAACAAAAGTAGGAAAAGCTATGAGGGCAGTTTCTTTTGATAAAGAGACTGCATTAATGATGGGAATTGATATAGATAAAGTTATTTCTCTTACTTTTGCTATAGGATCATCTTTAGCTGCTGCAGCAGGAGTGTTGGTAGGTTTATATTTTAATAAGATAGATCCATATATGGGAGTAATGCCTGGATTGAAAGCTTTTGTTGCTGCAGTTCTTGGGGGAATTGGAATAATCCCTGGTGCCATGTTGGGAGGATTTATCTTGGGAATTGCTGAGGTTTTAGTTTCTGCCTTTATTTCTTCGACGGTTAGAGATGCTGTAGCTTTTGTTATTCTTATTTTAATTCTTCTTATCCGACCTTCAGGAATTTTAGGAAAATATATGAGGGAAAAGGTATAATGAAGAGGAATTATTTATTATTAATTCTTATTATAATATTCTTAGTTTATTTGGGAAGGTTAGCAAGGGGATTAAATCCTTATTTTTATCAAATTTTAGTCTTTTGGGGTATAAATAGTATCTTGGCTATGAGTTTAAATCTCATTAATGGTTTTGCTGGGCAATTTTCCATTGGACATGCTGGATTTATGGCTGTTGGAGGATATTTTAGTTCCGCGTTAAGTGTATATCATGGAGAAAGATTTATATCCTTATTAAATTTCCTTCCTCTAAATATAGCCCAGATTGTAGTATTTTTTGTTTTTCTCCTTTTAGGAGGTTTATTTTCTGCAATTTTGGGTCTCATTGTGGGAATTCCTACATTAAGACTTAAAGGAGATTATCTTGCTATTGCAACTTTAGGGTTTGGAGAGATAGTAAGGGTAACTATTTTGAATTTAGATATAGTTGGAGGGCCAAGAGGTTTTCCAGGTATTCCTCAAAGGACTGATCTTTCTTGGGTGATTTTTTGGTTTATTATTTGTTTACTGGTAATTAGAAATATTATTTTTTCTTCCCATGGAAGAGCTATTATTTCTATAAGAGAAGATGAGATAGCATCGGAGACTATGGGAATAAATACTACTTTTTACAAGGTTTTGGCCTTTATAATTGGAGCATTTTTTGCTGGGATAGCAGGAGGATTATTTGCTCACTACCTAATGATGCTTCATCCTAGTAGCTTTACCTTTTTTAGATCTGTAGAAATTCTTCTAATGATAGTTTTAGGGGGTATGGGAAGTATTACTGGTTCCATCTTAGGTGCTTTTATTTTGACAGTACTTCCTGAGGCATTAAGAGGCTTCACTTATCTCCGTTTAGTAATATATTCTATTATCCTTATAGGAATAATGCTTCTAAGACCTCAAGGAATAATGGGAGGAAAAGAATTTTCCCCTTTGATCATTAAAAAGATATATGCAAGGGTGAAAGAAAATGAGAATACTAGAAGTAAGTAATCTATCTTGTGCTTTTGGTGGATTAATGGCTGTTGCAAACTTAGATTTTTATGTTGAAGAAAAAGAAATTTTAGGAATTATAGGACCAAATGGGGCTGGAAAAACTACTGTTTTTAATTTAATTACAGGTTTTTATCCACCATTAAGAGGAGAAATAATTTTTAAGGGAAAAAATATTGAGAGGTTAAAACCTTATGAGATAACAAGATTAGGTATTGCAAGGACCTTTCAAAATCCTCGTCTTTTTAAACAGCTAACAGTAATGGATAATGTTAGAATTGCTATGCATAAGGTTCATAATGTTCATATCTTAGATACTCTTTTAAGAGGAAGTAAATTTCTTGAGGAAGAGAAAATACAAGAGGAAAAAGCAAGAGAAATTCTTGAGTTTTTTCATCTTTATGAAAGGAGAGATGAAATAGCCCAGAATTTACCTTATGGAGAACAAAGAAGACTTGAAATAGCAAGAGCTATGGCAACAAATCCTATTCTGTTACTTTTAGATGAGCCTGCAGCAGGTATGAATCCTTATGAAGCAAAGGAGTTAATAAATCTTATTTCATATATAAGGGATAAGTTTAATATTACAATTATTTTGATAGAGCATCATATGGAAGTAGTAATGGAGATTTGTGAAAGAATTATTGTTCTCGATTACGGTATGAAGATTGCAGAGGGAAAACCCGAGGAGATAAGAAATAATCCAAAAGTTATTGAAGCTTATTTAGGTAGGGAGGAAGAAAGTGTTATCAGTTAATAATTTACATGTTTACTATGGAGGAATAAAAGCTCTTCAAGGGATAAATTTCGAGGTAAAGGAAAAAGAGATAGTTGCTCTTATTGGGGCTAATGGTGCAGGGAAAACAACTACTTTGAAAGCTATATCAAGATTAGTAACTCTTACAACTGGAGATATCTTCTTTTATGAGATAAATCTTAAGAAGCTTCCTCCTCACAAAGTTTCAGCCTTAGGAATTGCCCATGTTCCTGAGGGAAGAAGGGTATTTGCTAATCTTACTGTTTTGGAAAATTTAGAATTGGGAGCGTATTTATGTAAGGATAAGAAAAAAATAAAAACTAATCTTGAATTTGTTTTTTCTCTCTTTCCTCGATTGAGAGAAAGATGTAAGCAATTGGCAGGAACTTTAAGTGGTGGAGAACAACAAATGCTTGCTATTGGTAGAGCTTTAATGTCTGATGCCCGACTACTTCTGTTAGATGAACCCTCTATGGGACTTGCCCCATTATTAGTCCAAGAAATTTTTAGGGTTTTGAGGAAAATCAACGAAGAAGGTAAAACTCTTTTATTAGTAGAACAAAATGCTAATATGGCCTTTTCTATTTCTCATAGGGTTTATGTATTAGAAACAGGAAAAATCTTAATGTCTGGACCTTCTCAAGAAATTGCAAGAAATGAACAAGTTAGGAAGGCATATTTAGGAGGTTAATTACTATGCTTGTTAGAATGAGAATGACAAAAAATCCTATCTTTGTTTCCCCAAATGTTTCTATTTCAGAAGCATGGAAAATAATGCAAAGATTCCAGGTAAGAAGACTTTTAGTGATGGAAAAAGATAAACTTGTGGGAATTGTAACAGAGAGAGATTTAAGATCTGTTTCTCCTTCTCAGGCCACTTCCTTGAGTATCTTCGAACTAAACTATTTATTAGAGAAGCTTAAGGTAAAAGACGCAATGACTCCAAATCCTATAACTATAGATGCAGATGCTCCTATAGAAGAAGCAGCTATAATTATGAGGGAAAATAAAATAAGTGCCCTACCTGTTTTGGAGAAAAAGGAAGTGGTTGGAATTATTACAGAAACTGATATTTTTAAGGCTTTTATAGATATGTTTAGTGTAGGTGAGAAGGGACTTAGATATACCTTAAGAATAAAAAATACTCCTGGAGAGATAGCAAGAATTGTAAATTTATTGGCAGAAAAAGGTATAAATATATTAAGCTTAGTAACTTTTCCCTGTGATGAAGAAAGTGACTATGGATTTTTAGTTCTTAGACTTCAAACAGAGGACTTAATTTTGATAAATGATCTTTTTAGAAAAAATAATATCCCTGTAGAACATATAAGAAAATTTTAAAACAACAACATCTCAGTTATCTTGTTTAATAATACTTCTCATTGTATAATTACCTGAGAATTTTTCAATGGAGAAAAGGAGGTAAGAAATGAAAATACTTGTTCTTAATTGCGGTAGTTCTTCAGTAAAATATCAAGTTTTAAATATGGAAAAAGAAAATGTATTAGCAAAGGGGCTTGCGGAAAGAATAGGTCTTAAGGGTTCGAGGGTAGTACATCAGTTTAATGATAGTAAAAAAATTATAGATGTAGATTTGCCAAATCATAAAAAGGCAATTGAGGTAATTTTAAATTTGTTGGTCGATAAGGAAGATGGAGTTTTGAAATCCCTAAAGGAGATAGATGCGGTAGGACATAGAGTGGTTCATGGGGGTGAAACATTTTTTGAGTCGACATTGGTGAATGATGATACATACAGGAAACTTAAAGAATGTGAAAATTTAGCTCCTCTTCATAATCCGTATAATATTCAGGGTATCGATGCATGTCTCTCTCTCCTTCCAGGAACTCCTCAGGTTATGGTTTTTGATACTTCTTTCCATCAGACTATGCCTAAGGAGGCTTATTTATATGCTCTTCCCTATGAATGGTATGAAAAATTTAAGATAAGAAGGTATGGATTTCACGGAACATCTCATTTTTATGTGTCAAGAAGAGTTGCAGAGCTCATCGGGAAGCCAGTGGAAGATCTAAAATTAATTACCTGTCATTTAGGAAATGGTGCCAGTATAACTGCTATTAAAGGAGGAAAATCTGTCGACACAAGCATGGGATATACCCCATTAGAGGGTCTTGTAATGGGTACAAGATGTGGAGATATTGATCCTGCAATTCCATTGATAATTATGGAGAAAGAAAATATATCTCCAAAGGAAATGGATAATATTCTTAATAAAAAAAGCGGCATTTTGGGGATTTCTGGTATAAGTAATGATTTTAGAGATGTGGAAGAAAGTGCTGAGAGAGGAGATCCAAAGGCTCAACTTGCTCTAAAAATTTTTGCTTATAGGGTTAGAAAATATATAGGTGCTTATTATGCTATTCTTGGTGGTTTAGATGTCTTAGTTTTTACTGCTGGAGTTGGAGAGAGATCACCAATAATAAGAAGAATGGTTTGTGAAAATATGGAACATCTTGGTATAAAGATAGATTTAGAAAAAAATGAGGTTAAAGGAGAGGAAAGAAAAATTAGTGCAGAAGATTCAAAGGTCCAAGTTTGGATTATACCAACCAATGAAGAGCTAATGATTGCTCGAGAGACTATTCGATTAATAAGTAAATTAGGTATACAAAGAAGGTGAAATCATGTATATTTTCTTGGCTGATCTTCATTCTCAAGTGGGAAAAGAACTTCTAATTGAAGAAGACTTTTCCCCCCATTATGAGGATTTGGAGTTTGATACTCCAATCCATGTAAATCTATTACTAACTAATCTGGGGAAAGAGGTTCTAATTAAAGGTACCATAAAAGGAATTATTGAGCTTATCTGTAGTAGATGTTTAAAGAAATTCCCATATAATTTAAGCATAGATGTAGAAGAAATATATCTCTGGGATTTACCAATTATAAGAAATATTTCTCCTTCGGAAGAGATAGAATTAAAAGAGGAAGATTTTAAATTTGTTTTAGAGAAGGAAACTCTTTTTTTAGATCCTCTTATTGAAGACAATATAAGGATTTCTTTGCCTATCAAACCCCTTTGTAATATAAACTGTAAAGGTCTTTGTCCTGTTTGCGGACATGATTTAAACTTAGGTCCTTGTGAATGTTCTAAAGATTTGAAAATAGATCCGCGTTGGGAGCCATTAAAGAAGCTATTAAGAGAAAAAGGAGGGAGATAGAAATGGGATTACCTAAGAAAAAACCTTCAACTTCAAGAAGGGATAGAAGATGGGTAAGATATAAACTTGAAGGAATAACTTTGGTTGAATGTGGAAATTGTCATAAACTTATATTACCTCATAGAATTTGTCCCTTTTGTGGCTTCTATGAAGGAAGGAATGTGATCGAAATAAAAGAAAAGAAGGAAAAATAATTTGAGGGGATTTTTGAAATGGGCGTTGGAATTATTAGTGTTGGTACTGCACTTCCTTCTAAAATCTTAACAAATTTTGATTTAGAAAAGATTGTTGATACATCAGATGAATGGATTACAACAAGAACAGGAATAAAAACGAGGTATATTGCAGAAGATGGAGTAAATCCTTCAGATTTGGGAGCAGAAGCTTCTCTAAAAGCATTAGAAAGGGCAAATATTTCTCCGGATGATATTGATTTGATTATTACTACCTCTTCTTCACCTGATATGATTTTCCCACCTACTTCTGCTATTATCCAAGAGAAGATTAAAGCAAAAAGGGCAGGAGGTTTTGATCTCTTATCTGCATGTACAGGATTTGTTTCATCTTTGATTACTGGAGCTAAATTTATTGAGAGTGGAGATGTAGAGACTGTTTTGATTGTTGGAACAGAGACTCTCTCAAGATTAGTAGATTGGCAAGATAGAAACACATGTGTATTATTTGGGGACGCTGCTGGTGCAGTAATTCTTAGAGAAGTTGGAGAAGGTTATGGATTAATTTCTTGGAATTTACATTTAGATGGGGAAGGAGCAAGTCTTTTAGAAATTCCTGCAGGTATTTCAAGAATTCCTGCTACTTATGAAAGTGTTGATAGGAGACTTCATTATATAAAAATGAATGGGAGAGAAGTCTTTAAATTTTCTGTAAGAGTAATTGCTGAGAGTACAGAGGAGGCATTATATAAAGCAAATTTATCTCCAAAAGATTTAGATTGGTTAATACCTCATCAAGCAAATATAAGAATAATTCAAGCAGGGGCAGAAAGACTAGGAATCCCATTGGAGAAAGTGGGAATTACCCTTGATAAATATGGAAATACATCTACCGCATCTATTCCTCTAACCTTAGAGGAATTATTGACAAATAAAAAGATTAAAAATGGAGATCTAATAGCCTTTGTTGGATTTGGAGCAGGACTCTCATGGGGGACTGCTCTTATGAGATGGAAGGAGATAAAAGATAAGGAAAATTAGATTATGAGGGCTTTTGTTTTTCCAGGACAAGGTTCTCAATTTTTAGGAATGTTTTCTCCTTTTTTATCTTCCTGTGAGTTTTCCTTTTTTATATCTGAAGTTCAAAAGTTAGATTCTAATATTATTAATATTTACGAAAAAGGACCTGAAGAATTAATAAAAGAGACTCAATATTCTCAACCCGCTATCTTTTCCATAAGTTGTATGTTAGATTATTTTCTTAAAAAACAGAATATTAAACCAGACTATACTGCAGGACATAGTCTTGGTGAATATTCTGCTTTCTATTCTGCAGGAATATTTGATTTCTCTCAGGGATTATCTTTAGTTTATGAAAGAGGTAAAATAATGCAAGAAATTTCAAAAGAAGTCTTAGGAGGAATGTGGGCAGTCTTAGGGGGAGACAGAAGTGAAATTATAGAAAGCCTTAAAAATGTTAAAGACCTTTGGATAGCAAATTATAACTCTACGGAGCAGATAGTTTTGTCGGGAAAAAGGGAGGCCTTTAATGAGTGGCAAGAAAGAATGAAGGAGAAAGTAAAAAGAATTATACCTTTATCAGTAAGTGGTCCCTTCCATTGTCCCCTTATGAAAAGGGCTCAAGATAAGTTTTATGAATTTATAAAAGACTTCATTTTTAATGATCCTAAAATTCCTGTAGTAAGTAGTACTACGAGGGAAGAGGTAAAAACTGGGAAAGAGGCAAAGGAAGTTTTAATTTTGCAATTTACATCTTCTGTTTTTTGGACGGATGTCTTATTTAAGTTGAGAAATCTTGGAGTATCTGAATTTATTGAGGTTGGTCCTGGAAAGGTTCTTCAAGGCCTTATTAAAAAAACCTTACCATTAGCAAAAGCTTTGGGAATTGAAAATCTTCAGGATTTAAAAAAAATAAAGGAGGGGAATGATGTTTAAAGACAAAGTTGTTCTTGTAACTGGTGGAAGCAGAGGAATTGGAAAGGCTATTTCGTTGCTTTTTGCAAAAGAGAGGGCAAAGGTTTTAATAAATTTTAAGGGTAATAAAGAAGCTGCAGAAAGGACTATGATGGAAGCTAAGGAATTAGGTGGAGAAGTATATCTATATCAAGCAGATGTTAGCAAAGAGGATGAAGTTGAAAACATGTTTAAAGACATCTTGACAAAGTTTGGACGTCTTGATATCTTGGTCAACAATGCTGGAATTACAAGAGATAATTTACTTTTAAGAATGAAAATAGAGGATTGGGAGGAGGTTTTAGCGGTAAATTTAAGGAGTGTTTTTCTCTGCACTCGAGCTGCAGCAAAAATTATGATAAAACAAAGGAGCGGGAGAATCATAAATATATCATCTATTGTGGGAGAGAGAGGAAATATTGGGCAAGCAAATTATTCTTCAGCTAAAGCAGGGATTATTGGTTTTACAAAGTCTGTTGCCCGTGAATTGGCAGGAAGAGGAATTACTGTAAATGCTATTGCTCCAGGTTTTATTGAAACAGAGATGACTCAAGGTTTATCCCAAGAATTAAAAGATTCCTATCTAAAACAGATTCCTTTGCAAAGATTTGGAAAACCAGAAGAAGTTGCTTATGTTGTTAAATTTTTGGCATCTGATGAAGCAAGTTATATCACAGGTATTGTTGTAAACGTTGATGGGGGTTTAGCTATATAAATATAATTAAGGAAGGAGGTGAATAAAAATGGATGAGGCTACTATTTTCGAGAAAATTAAAAAAATTATTGTAGAACAACTTAGAATTGACGAAGATCTTATTACAATGGACTCTTCTATTACTGATGATCTTGGAGCTGACTCCTTAGATGCAGTGGAATTAATTATGGCTTTAGAGGAAGAGTTTGGAATAGATGTTCCCGATGAGGATACTGAAAAATTTAAGACAGTAGGAGATGTAGTAAGATATGTAGAAAAAAAATTATAGTTCATTCTTAAGAGAGGGTACTGGGTTTTATTTATTTTTCCAGTACCCTTTTATAATTCAAAAGGAGGGAAAGAATGAAGAAAAGAGTTGTTGTTACTGGAGTAGGTGTGGTGTCCCCTATCGGAATAGGGAAAGATAAGTTTTGGGAAAATCTGAAAAATGGAAAATCTGGAATAAGTTATATTGAGAGATTTCCTACTGATGATTATCCCACAAAAATCGCAGGAGAAATAAAAGATTTTAATCCCGAAGATTTTATTGATAAAAGGGAGGTACGAAGATTAGATAGATTTTGTCAATTTGCCTTAGCTTCAACAATGCTGGCATTAAAAGATGCAGATTGGGAACCTACTGAAGAAGAAAAAGAAAATACTGCGGTAATTGTTGCGTCTGGAATTGGAGGTTTAGAGACCTTGGAGAGCCAATTCAGGATCCTTTTTGAGAAAGGACCAAAAAAGGTGAGTCCCTTTGTAGTTCCCATGATGATTATAAATATGGCTTCTGGAAATATTGCAATACAGTATGGATTTAAGGGCCCTAATTTTGCCCCAGTTACTGCTTGTGCTGCAAGTTCTCATGCTGTTGGATATGGATATAAACTTATTGCTCAGGGAGAAGTAGAGTGTGCTATAGTTGGAGGAACCGAGGCAAGTATAACTCCTATGGGACTTGCAGGCTTTTGTGCCATTCAAGCCCTCTCTACTCAAAATGATCCTCCAGAGAAAGCAAGTAAACCTTTTGATGCAAGAAGAGACGGATTTGTTATGTCTGAGGGGGCAGGTATTTTAATTTTAGAAAGTTTAGAACATGCCTTAAAAAGAAATGCAAGAATTTATGCTGAAATTATAGGTTTTGGTACCTCTGATGATGGATATCATATAACTGCTCCTGATCCAGAGGGAATAGGAGCAATGCTTGCTATGAAAAGAGCTATTTTAGATTCGGGGATTTCTTTTGATATGATCGATTATATTAATGCCCATGGGACTTCTACAAAGCTTAATGATAAGGTAGAGACCCTAGCAATTAAGAAACTATTTGGAGAACATGCCTATAGATTGGCAATAAGCTCTAATAAATCTATTTTTGGACATCTCTTAGGAGCAGCAGGGGCAGTAGAGTGCGTTGCTACCGTCTTATCTATTTATAATGGAATTATTCCCCCTACAATTAATTATGAAGAAAAAGATCCAGACTGTGATCTTGATTATGTTCCAAATAAAGCAAGAGTTAAAGAAATAAGATATGCTTTAAAGAATTCCTTTGGATTTGGTGGACAAAATGCTTCTTTAGTTTTTAAGAAATATTCAAATGAAAAGTAATGTCAATAATATAGCTGAAATATTGAAGACATTAGAGAAAATTACTGGAATTTCCTTTTCAAATCCTTCTCTATTGTTGGAAGCATTAGTTCATCCCTCTTACTATCATGAAAATCCTTCTGTTGGTATGAATAACCAAAGGTTAGAATTTTTAGGGGACAGTGTAATTGGATTAGTTGTAAGTGAAGTCTTATATAAAACCCATAAAAATGCTAGTGAGGGAGTTTTATCTCAGATTAAAAATTATCTTGTGAAGAAGGAGACTTTAGCTAAAAAAGCAAAGAACTTAGGTTTAAATAACTTTATTCTTTTAGGAAGAGGAGAAGAACTTCAAAGGGGAAGAGAAAAGGATTCAATTTTGGCCGATCTTTTTGAAGCATATATAGGAGCTCTTTTTTTAGATAAAGGATTTGAGTTTGTAAAGGAATTTTTGATAAATATATATAAAGAGGAAATTGAAAGAGCTGAATATGAGATAGATTGGAAGACTCTCTTGAGAAAGCTTCTTTTATCTGCAAATAAAAAACCCATATACAAATTGGTAAGAGAAGAAGGTCCCCAACATAACAAGCGCTTTTTTGTAGAATTATGGATTGATGATGAAAAAGTCTCTGAAGGAGAAGGAAAAAGTAAAAAACAGGCAGAAACTCAGGCAGCTAAAAAAGCCTTTCAAAAATTGAAAGAAAATGTATCTTAAAGAGTTAGAACTTCAGCATTTTAAATCCTTTTTTGAAAAACAGAAAATTCCTTTTAAAAGTAATTTTATTGTAATTACAGGACCTAATGGATCTGGAAAGAGCAATATATTGGATGCAATTAGATGGGTTTTTGGAGAACAACGTACAAAACTATTAAGGGCAGAAAAGTCTGAGGAGGTTATTTTTGGCGGAAATAAATTTCTTTCTTCCTCTAAATATACTCAGGTTTCTGTAGTACTTATGCTTCCTCAGGGGGAAAATTTCTTCCAAGAAATTGCTATTTCAAGAAGGCTTGAGAGAGATGGTGAGAGTGAGTATTTTTTAAACGATAAAGCTATAAGATTAAAAGATCTTCAGCTCTTTCTTTCCACATATGGTTTAGGAAGGCATAATTTTGTTTTTATAGGTCAGGGAGAGTTAGAAACTTTAATATTAAATAAAGAAGAACTGAAGAGATTTATAGAAGATATAGCAGGAATTTCAGGGTATCAAGAAAAAGTTAAGGAAACTCAATTAAAGTTAGAGATGATAGAAGTTAAATGGAGAGAATTAGAAGATAGGAGATTAGCTCTTTTGGAAAATCTTGAAATTCTAAAAAAGGAGGCTAAAGATGCAGAACATTATCTCTCTTTATCGGAAGAATTGGAAAATGTAAGAGAATCTCTAATTTTCTATCAATGGCAAAGAATTGAAAAAGCTTTTGAATCCTGTAATAGAGAAATATGGGAAAAAGAGAAAAAAATAGAAAAGTTAAAAAACGAATTTGCTTGCATCAATGATAATCTTGTTAAATTGGAAGAAAGGCTTAAAAAAATAGAGTTAGAAGTTGACGAGTATCAAAAAGAATGGGGAAAAATAAAGGCATCATTAATGGAGAGGAGATTAAAAATTGAAATTGAGAGTCAAAAAATTATAAACAATTCTGATAAAAAAGCAAGAATTGAAAAAGAGATTACAGATCTTAATAAAGAATTGGAGTATATAGATAAAGAATTAAGAGATCTTAAGGATGATAAAGAAAAAATAGAATTATTTAATTTAGAAAGGGAATTGAAAGAAATAGAAAAAGAATTAAGAGAAAAAGAGATATTGAAATATAAATATGAACAAAAATTATCTTCTTTTACTGAATATTTATCTTTAGATAAGGAATTATTGAAGAATAAGCTAAGTTCTCTTGAAAATTCTATCAATAGAGTTAAAAGACTTTTAGAAAAATTAAAAACAAAAAAAGAATTGTTAGAAAATTATTTTAATAAAACCAATGAGGATGTAAAAGAAAAGGAATTATTAATAAGATCGAAAGAAAGATATTTAGAAGAATTAAACTCTGAATTTCAGAAGGAAAGGAGAATATTAAGAGATTTAGAGGAGGCTTTATTGGATAATTATCCAAAGGGAGTAAGAGAAATTTTATCTTTAAAAGATGAAGAGGTCTTTGGGATAATAGCAGATATTATTCAGGTAGATAAGGAATATTTAAATGCTATTTATTGCATATTAGGAAATTCTCTCTTTGATATTATAGTTAGAGATGAATATTCGGCAAAAAGATTGATAGAACATTTAAGAGAGAAAAACTTGGGATGGGCTACCTTTAGACCCATTAATTTCTATAATAAAGAATATAATAAAGAGCGTAAGCCAAAAAATGTTTCTTATGGTTTATGGGCAATGAATGTGGTAAGATTTCAATCTTTGTATGAGGCTCTAATTTATAACATTTTAGGAAATGTACTAATCTTTGAAGACTTTGAGTCTGCATTAAAAAGAAGTTATCTTTTAAAAGAGGGATGGAGGTTAGTCACTTTAAAGGGGGAAGTATTTTTAGGAAATGGATCTATAAGTGGTGGAACAAGATTAAATATTCAGAATACTTTAAATATAAATAAGATGAAAATCGAGAAGGAGGAAAAAATAAAGCAATTAACTCAAAATATGAGCTTTTTAGAAGAGGACCTTTTAAATCTTAGGAAGCTTTTAAAAGAATTATTAAAGAGAAAGGAAAAGATAAAAAATCTTCTAACAAAGATAGAAGAAAAAATCGAGAAAAACTCAAATAATTTAAAAGAATATAATAAGAACATGGAAGGTCTTATGAGCTTTCTGAAGGAAGGGGAAGAATCTATAAGAGCTTTGGATCTTTTAAAAAAAGAAATTTTATTTTTAGAAGGGACATTGGAAACTAAAAGAAAAAGATATGAGGAAATTATGGGTGAATATATTTTTTTAGATAAGAAA
>CALHLF010000054.1 GCA_938034905.1 uncultured bacterium
ATTCCCTAATAAAATCCCATTTATGGACATGGAAGAAACGATAGAATCTATTAACTAAGGCTTGAATAGAAGAATAGTAAAGGTTTTTGAGAAACTTAAATCTAAAAAATTCTATCCCAAGAAGGCTTTCTTTTTCAAAAAAAATGATTACAGGTCAGAAAAAAAATTATCTTTGATTTATTAGAGAAAAAATTATATAATTTAGTTATATTAACTTAATTAACTTGGGAATTTTCTTAAAGGAGGAAAAATTATGGCCCTTAAAGTAGCTGAAATTATAAAAGATCTATATTTGATACAAACGCCTGAATTGCCCTTTGTATCAAATAGTTATCTTTTAATTTTATCTAATAATGGGAATAAGATTAATATTTTAATCGATCCTTCTCCTTTAATGTATTTTAATGATTTAATACTGACCTTAAAGGATTTAATAGGAGGAGTTGAGAACTTAGATATTTTATATGTAAACCACCAAGATCCTGATGTAACCTCCTCTTTACCAGGGCTTATGTCTCTATCTCCCAATTCCATGCTTATAACCTCAGAAGATACTTGGAGATTAGTAAGAAGCTATGGTCTCGATAAAGAAAGATATCAAGCTATTGAATACTTTCCTAATAAAAAAGTAATATTAAGAACAGGACATGCCTTTCAATTTGTTCCTACTCCCTTTTGCCACTTTAGAGGGGCATGGATGGTCTACTATCCCACTAAAAAAGTTCTTTTCTCAGGAGATCTTTTAGGAGGAATTATTACAAAAAAGACTGAAGATATTTATGCTAATAAAGACTCTTGGGATGGAATAAAGATCTTTCATCAAATATATATTCCCTCAATGGAAGCCTTAAGACTTGCGGTGGATAGAATAGGAAGATTAGATCCAATTCCAGAAATTATTCTTCCCCAACATGGAGATATAATTAAGGGAGATTTAATCGTGGAATTTCTAAAGAAATTGAATGATTTGGAAGTAGGTTTGGAACACATATTAGCTCAAGAGAAAAAAGAAGCTACTTATCTTTATGCCTTTAATGAAATTTTGCAAAAGGAAAAGGAAAGATTTGGGGAAAAGTATGTTATGGAAAGGTTAGAAAGTATAAATTCTTCTCCCTTTTTCCCAGAAATTGTCCATTTTGAAAATGGAGTTGCATTAGATTTTAGAATTTCCCCAGTTTCTGCCATAGGTTTATTATATAAAAGTTTCACTGAAGATTTATCCCCATGGGATAGAGAAAGTATAAAATCTGATATTGTCTCAGTATTGTTAAAATATAATCTAGATCTTCCTGATGAGGTTATTGAGGAAAGGGTATCTATATGGGATAATTTTAGAAGAATTCTTAGAATATTCCAGAGGTGATGAAAATGCCAATATACGAATATAAATGTCAAGATTGTGGAACACGTTTTGAAAAACTTATCTACAAAGAAGAAGATGTTAAATGTCCTGTCTGTGGGGGAAAAAATGTCAAAAAATTAATTTCTTTATTTTCTTCCGTTGGATCCGATAAGGGTAATATTTGTTCTTCATGCTCTTCAGGAAATTGTAGTACCTGTAAATAAATTCAATTTATAAAAATAAAATATAGGAGCCTAAAATCATGATTATGACTCCTATTACTCTTGTTCCTATCTTTTCTTTAAATATATAATGGGCAAAAATTACTGTTAATATCATACTTAACATGGATAATGGTTCTGCAATACTAACGTCTATATATCTAAAGGCAAAGAGGAGGAAAAGATAGGAATAGGCATTAATGGCACTTGCAATTAAAACTAAATAAGTATTTTCCTTTAAAACTTTAAAGACTTCCTTTAATTTACCCCCAAAAACTATATAAATTAATTGAAAAACACTTATAACAAAATAAAGAAAGAAGCAGTAAAAGATAGGGCTAACCCTTTCCACTACAAAGCCATCTACAGTTCTTCCTAAAGAAACCAAAAAGGAGCTGGAAATCATTAAGAGAGCCTCTCTTCTTTTAAATAAAAATTTCAAAGAGGAAAGAAAAGATCCCTTTTTATCAAGAAAGGAAGCTCCATAAACAAGAAGGGATAATCCCAAAACTTTTTTTAAAGTAAAGGATTCTTTAAGAAAAATACTGGTTAAAATTAATAGGAAAAATACATTAAAATTATATAAAGGTCCAACTAAGGAAGCCTCCCCAAGGGATAGGGATTTAACATATAATATAAAGGATATGGAATAGATAAATCCACTTAATAATCCATACTTTGAAAATTCAAAGTCATTGGGAATTTTATCTAAAAAAATAAAGGGTAAAAGAAAGAAAACTGCTACAAAAAAGAATAAAAATGATATAACTTTACTGTCATTAAAAGTTCCTAACTTTTTCACTATAATTTTCTCATAGCCCAATAAAATAATTCTTCCCAGAAGAGAAAGATATGCCCAGATCATATAATAATTTTACAATCTATAAATAAATTTTTCATCCCTATATTTTTCAGCTATTTTTTCATAATTCCAGGAATTGATATTGACTTCTTTAAGGCTAACCTCAAGATTTTTTTCTACCTGATTTAAAATTTCTCCTTTTATATCCTCCTTCGGAATTCTTAGATAGGATGTGACAAATTTTATCCTTTTTAAATATCTCTCCATATCAAGGAGAGGTTCCCTTATAATAGTGAGATGATGAAGATAAGAATTTTTAGAAAGAAAGCTACCGCATCCAGAGATTTTTCCATCCCTTGTAAAGATATTTCCCCTTTCATCATAACTTAAAAATCCTGTAAATCTTTCTAAACTTTTTATAAGTAACAAAGTAATAAATTCATATTTTTTCAATAAATCTGTGGGAAGATAACTCTTAGGGAATATAAAGCTAACGCATAATTGATCAGATTTTATATAGACAACTCCTCCCCCACTTCTTCTCCTTGCAAGAATCACTTTATCTCTAACTATATTATCTAAATAAACCTCATCGTTAATCCGTGAGGTCCTTCCTAAGATTACCGAGGGAGGAAAAGAATAAAAAACTATATAAATGGCATTAAAATTCTCCTGTAAATATTCTTCCAGCCCAAAGAGAAGAAAGGGATCCGTTAAACCTAAATCTATATAAAAACCTTTCAGTTTATTCATAATTAAGATATAATATACTACAAAAAAATTTCTAAAAGGGGTAGGAAGATGAAAAGAATTTTAGTTTTTTTGCTTCTTATCATATCTCTTCTTTATGCAGAGACTATTCCCGTAATAATTAATGATAAAGAATATAAGGGGGAAAGGATTAAGGATTATATTTTTATTCCCGAATTCTCAATAGTTCTTTATCAGAATGATATCTTTGAATTGAAAAAAATAGATAACATGTATATTTCAACAGACTTAGATTTATTATATGATGGGAAGAATATATTCAAAATCTATGTATCTAAGGATTTAATTCTCTGTCCTGATAAGAATATTCTTTTCCGGGAAAATAAGAAATACGAGGCAAAGAATCTTGAAAATATTTATTTTACCCTTTTAAACTATAATTATAATTTTACTGGAATAAGACTATTTGCTCATGGAATTTATCCAAGAATGCGATATATCCTTTTAGAATTAGCTATATTTAATTTAAATAAAGCTCCTATAGTATTAGATCAAAAAATGTTCATGTTAAGAATAGGGAATAAGGATTATTATCCTGACCCAGCAATATCTGCATATTTCGTAAACCAAGGAGAAGAAGTTCTATTCAAAAGATTAATTCAACCTAAGGAGGGTGTTATTGCATATCTCATTTATGATGTCCCAGGATTACCTGAAACATTAAAGATTGATCTATATTATGGACTTAAAAGAACTCTTGAAATAAGACTTCAATAATATTTTCAATATTATCTACTCTTCCTTGAATAAGATTTTCTCCCTTTCCCCCTTTAAAATTTCTACTTTCTAAAATATTTATAATCTTATCCCAGATTTCTTTATGAAATTCTTTTCTTCTTCCCAATATCAACTCCCCTGAATTATTAAAGAGAAAACTTAAAGTTATCCTTTCTAATATTTTTAAGGTTAAAATCCTCAAGGTATTTATATCTAAATCTAATTTTTTAATAACCACTTTACCTAGTGAAGTTTCAAGACTATCCTTAGATATTTCCTCTGCTTTATAGTCTAATATCTCCTCCTTAAGTTTTTTATTCTCCTTTTCCAAGAGACTTAATTTATTAATCAATTTATCCAGAGCACTTAAAATATTTGGATCTCCTAATTTTTGCTTTATATATTCATACTCTTCCTCTCTTTTTTCCAATCTTCTTATGAGCCTATCCCCTGATGTAAATTCAATCCTCCAAAACTGAGAATTTTTTCTATAAACCCTCAAGACTTTAAAGGCTCCTATCTCCTTTGTATTTTTTACATGGATTCCTCCACAGGGATTTTTATCAATATTAGGAATTTCTACTATTCTTTTATTCTCATTCTCCCAGTAAATATTTATGGGAATTCCCTCTCTAATATAAAAATTTGTTTTTTCCTCTGCAGATTTAATATAAGAAAGATTTATATCTAAAGATAATGGAATCTCTATCTTTGTATGCTCAGGAAGAATCTGGAAACCTGTAGTCTCATATTTATAATCCCTTTCAATTATAGCAGAGAAGAGATGCTGAGCAGAATGTTCTTGGGAATATTCTTTTCTTAAGGAAACATCAAGCTCCATAAAGACCTGCTCCCCAATCTTAGGAAGATCTCCCTTTAATTCTCCAAAATGCCAAATATTTCCTTTTTCTTCTATCACCTTTAAAACTGAAAATTCCCAATTTTCTCCCTTAATAATTCCTCTATCGGAAGGCTGCCCCCCTCCTTCAGGATAAAAAATGCTTCTATCAAGAAGAATTCCCAATAAATCCTTCTTCTTTATCTCAAGGACTTCACCTCTATCTTTGTACCTTTCGGGATCAAGATAAAATATTTTTTCGGTCATTAGTTTTAAGTTTATAGTAATAAATATTTTACCAGATATTCTGACATATAGTAAAAAGATTTACAGCTCAATTTATTAAAAAATAAAGAGCGCCCTCTACGATTTTTAATTTTAATATATTGGGGGTTAGGTCTTGCAATATAATATCTTTGTCTTTTTCTCTATTAAGGATGAGTAGTAGCTTCAAAACATGTGATTCAGATCATTGTCAATAAAAATAATAAGAAGTAAAATTATTTTGGAAAATTTTAAAATAGAAAGGAGAATGGTATATGGCTTTATTAGAACTTCCACAAAGAATAATATATGGGCCTGGCTCCATTGATCAACTTCCTATAGAAGCGGTAGCTTTTGGCAAGAAATTTTCTTTCTTTTGTGGGGAAAGCTCCTTAAAGAAAAGTGGGTTCTTTAATAAAATTTTAAACTCCTTAGATAAATATGGATTGGAGATTCAAGTAATAAGTGGGATAACTCCAGAACCAGATATACCCTCAGTAAATGATCTTTTAAATAGGGTAAAGACTTATAATCCTGATGGAATTATTGCCATTGGAGGAGGAAGTGTAATTGATTCTGCAAAAATTGTTTCTGCTCTTATTGCTACCAATAAAAATATTTTCGAGTTAAGAGGAAAAGAGATAGAAGAAGCTCTTCCTATTATAGCAGCACCTACAACAGCAGGAACAGGAAGTGAAGCTACAAGATTCGCAGTAGTAACTGATCCAGAAATAAGAGATAAATTCCTTCTATTTGGTAAAGCTTTAATTCCAAAGGTGGCTATAGTGGATCCTGAATTAACCTTTACTATGAGTATTATAATTGCCAGTGCAACAGGGATTGATGCCCTATGTCATGCTATAGAATCTTTCCTTTCTCGTTCTTCCACCCCCTATACTGATATATGGGCTAAGGAAGCAATAGAGACCCTTTGGAATAATCTTGTTCCTGCTATTATTGAAAATTCTATATCTTCAAAGGAGAAGGTATCCTATGCTGCCTTTTGGGCAGGAGTTGCTATAAATAATACAAAGACCACATTGGTTCATGCCATGTCCCGACCCTTAGGAGGAGTTTATAACGTGATTCATGGAATAGCTAACGGTATCCTTCTTCCTGCATATCTAAGATACAATGCTCCCTTTATTCCCCATGAAAAAATGAATTATTTAAAATCTCTTATGGGGGGATATCCTCCTGAAAAGGTTGAGGGGCTCTTGCAAAAATTAAATCTTCCCACAAGACTCTCTCAGGTTATTAGAGGAGAAATTGATATTCAATTATTAGTAAATAAAGCAAAGGATGCCCAGATGAATATTAGTAATAATATAAGACAGGTTAAGGAAGAAGATATATATGCTTTATATGAGGAGGTATTATAATGGTAAGACTAATAACCGTAGCAAGGGAGTTTGGAACTGAGATAGATTTTTTATTTAATAAGCTCTCAAAGGAGTATAATTTTACCCTTTTAGATAGAAATAATTTATTTCCTTTTCTCCAAAAATATCTTGGTATGAACTCTGAAGAGTTATTATTAGAAGAAAAAAAGATTGAAAAAAATTCGGCAGAAAAAGAATTTATCGAAAGATACAAAGAGGGAATAAAAGAGATAACAAAAAGCTTTTTAGAAAAATCCTCTGTTATTCTCTTAGGAAGAGGGGGACAATTTCTCTTTAAAGATTATCCTGATTCCTTTCATATAAATATAATTGCACCTTTAAATCTAAGAGTTAAAAACTTACAAAAAAATTATAATTTAGATCTTGATACTTCTATGAAATTAATCTCAGAAAAAGATAGCGCAAGGGATATGTACTTTAAAATCCTTTTTGGATATGATTGGAAAGATCCTCACCATTATCATTTAATTATTAATCTTTCCTATTATTCTCCCGAAGAATTATACCAAATTCTTTTAAAATCTTTAGAAAAACCTGTTAAAGTTTCTCAACCCCTACAAGAAAGTTTCTCTCTTCCATTAAAGGTTAGATTTGCAAATAAAAGTGAAGAGGAATTTGCTAAATTGTTAACCTTTTACAGAATCTCCTGGGAATATGAGCCAAGGGTTTTTCCCTTGGAGTGGGACAATGAAGGACAGGTCATTGAGGCCTTTACTCCAGATTTTTATCTTCCTGAATTTGATCTTTACATAGAATTGACAGTTCAAAAACCAAAGCTTATGAGTGAGAAGATTAAAAAAATTAGAAAGCTTAAAGAATTATATCCCAATATAAATATTAAATTATTATATGGGAATGATTATATAAAGATTCTGGAGAAATATGGGATAACTAAGGTGAAATAATGGAAAAAATAGAAAAGATTCTTTTTACCTATGAAGAAATTCAGGAAAGAATTAAAGAGTTAGGTAAGATAATAAGCGAGGACTACAAAGAGAAAAATCCCATATTAGCATGTATCTTAAAGGGAGCAGTATATTTTGCTGTAGATCTTACAAGGAATTTGTCAGTCCCATTTATATTAGATTTTATCTCAATTCTAAGCTATGGTCCTTCTAAGGAGACCTATGGGATTGTAAGGATCACAAAGGATTTAGATATAAATATATATAATAAAGATGTAATAATTATAGAAGATATTGTAGATACAGGACTTTCCTTAGCATATCTTTTAAGGGTTTTAAAGGCAAGGGAACCATCTTCTTTAAAGGTATGTACCCTCTTAGATTGTCCTGGAAGAAGAATTATAGATGTCCCCATAGATTATAAGGGATTTGAGATCCCTAATTATTATGTGGTAGGATATGGCTTAGATTATAATGAAAATTATAGAAATTTAATGTATATAGCAGTTTTAGAGAAATAAAATTACCTAAGTTCTTCCAGCTCTTTTTCTATCTCTTTTATCTCTTCCTCAATATCCCTTTTCATCTCCTCCAATTCTTGTTTCCAATTTTCTAAGAATCTTCTCTTTTCCTCTTTATCCCAGGCCTCAAATCCCCAAAAAGGAGCACCAAAATGTCCCCAAAAAGCCCAAAAGGGGCCATAAAATCTATGCCATCTTCTTCCAAATCTAAATAAGGGGCCAAATCCCCAATAATATTTTCTCATTCCTCTTCACCTCCTGCTATTTCAATGAATTTTTCTATACATTCTTTAATCTCCTTTATATATTTAATATTTTCCCTTCTCAATTCTTCTCCCTTAGGGGTTAATTTATAAACCTTCCTTGCGGGACCAATTTCATTAATATCCCAATGGGAGGTTATTAAGCCTTCCATCTCCAGTTCTTTTAATATTCTATATCCCCTCCCCATCTCTCCAACTCCTTTTCCCACCATTCCTGGGAATACATCAGAAATTTTGCTAATTAATTCATATCCATGTAGCTCTTTACCTCCAAGAGCCACTAAAACCCACATTCTAATCCAAAATCCTGGACTTAATCCTATCCCTTTCTTCCTTTCTCTGCCCATATTTATTCTCATTATATTACTAATTTATATATATAATTTTTAAAAAGCTTTGTCAAGAATTCCTTTTTATGATATTTATATTCTTATGAAAGATGAAATTACAGTTATAGCTCCAGGAAGAATATGTTTATTTGGAGAGCACCAGGATTTTTTAGGCTTAGGAGTTATTTCTCTGGCCATCGATCTTCATATAAGAATCTCTGGGAAAATAAGAAGAGATGGAATCCTTCATATTAAGATGCCTGATATTAATCAAGAGGAATTCATAGATCTCTCTAAACCCATTATTTATGATAAACCAAGATGTTATTTAAAATCTGTATTAAATGTTTTAAAGAGAGATGGTATAGAACTGGAAAAGGGATTTGATATAGAAATTCGAGGAAATATACCTATAAATGCTGGAACCTCAAGTTCTTCAGCCCTGGTAATAGCATGGACAAAATTTCTTTTATATGCTTGCGATAGGGATGTGGAACCAGAAAAAATCGCAAGATATGGGTATTTGGCAGAGGTAGCAGAATTTAATGAGCCCGGTGGAATGATGGATCATTTTACCTCTTCCTTAGGAGGATTAATATATGTAGATTCAAACCCACCCTTTTCCTATGAAAGACTTCCATCAAATCTTTCGGGATTTGTCCTTGCCGACTCCTTAGAAAGAAAGGAAACTTTGGAGGTTTTAAGAAGATCTAAAGAGGATGTGATTTCTGGACTTAAGCTTATTAGAGAAAGGAAAAAAGATTTTGATTTAAGAAATGTGTCCACAGAAGAAGCTTTAGAACTTGCTAAGGATCTTCCTGAGGGAATAAGGGAGAAGATTATAGCTAATATATATAACAGAGATTTATGTAGAAAAGCTTATGAAATGTTTAAAAAAGACTTGGTAATTCCTGAAAAATTAGGTCAGATGATTACAGAGCATCACTATCACTTGAGCTTAGGTTTAAATGTTTCAACTCCAAAATTAGATAGATTAGTGGAAATAGCTCTTTTAAACGGGGCGTTGGGGGCAAAATTGAATGGTTCAGGGGGAGGTGGATGTATCTTTGCCTATGCTCCGGGATATGAAAAGGAAGTTGCAAAAGCCTTAGAAGAGGAAGGGGCAAAAACCTTCATTGTAAAAGTAGATGAAGGGACAAGGATCTTAGATTGAAGGGAGTAATTCTTTCTGCAGGTCTTGGAAAGAGGCTAAGACCATTAACAAATAACATCCCTAAGGGCTTAATCCCAATCTTAGGAAAACCTCTCTTGGAATATATATTATTGGGTTTTAAGTATGCAGGAATAAAGGAAATAGCAATAGTTATTGGATACTTAGGGGAAAAGATTAAAGAATATTTTAAGGATGGAAGCTCCTTTAATCTAAATATTACTTATATAATTCAAGAGGTTCCAAAAGGGACAGGATCTGCAGTTTTGATAACAAGGGATTTTGTGGGAAATGAGCCCTTTATGCTAAGTTGGGGAGATGTAATTTTGGAAAGGGAAAACTATATAAATATTAAAAGGACCTTTGAAAGAGAATCTTGTGATGTTCTTATGGGATTAAATTATGAGGAAGATCTCTCTTCGAAAGGTGCAGTATTTTTAGAGAAGAAGGAAGATGGGTTAAAAATAAAGGATATTATTGAGAAGCCTAAGGAGAAGGTTAATACAAATTGGAATCAGACGGGAATTTTTATTTTAAAACCAGTAATCTTTAGATATTTAGAAAGGATAAGCCCTTCAGAAAGAGGAGAATACGAATTTACATCTGCAATTAAGATGATGTTAGAAGACAATTTAGATATTAGACCTTTTTTTGTAAAGGGTTTTCATTTAGAGTTGGGAACCTTAGAGAATCTTGAGAAGGTTAATAATTTCAAAAATTTTTTAGAAAGTTTTCATATCTTATAATTCTCTACAGCAAAGATTCCAGCCCCTAAGGCTCCCATAATTTGGGGTTCAAAGGGAACATAAATTTCAACTCCCAATATATCCTCTATGGCCCTTCTTACCCCTTCGTTTTTTGCAACACCCCCTGTCATTACCACATCCCTTTCTATTCCCACCCTTTTTAATAAAGGAATAGCTCTTTTAGCAATGGAATAATTTAATCCTTTAATGATACTATTTTTATCATACCCTTCGGAAAGAAGGGTTATTATTTCTGACTCTGCAAAAACAGTACAAATATTTGTAATCTCTACTTTATCCTTAGTTTCCATGTGAATCTTTCCAAAATTTTCCAGATTCTCCTCCAACACCTTTGCCATAACCTCAAGAAATCTTCCTGTTCCTGCAGCACATTTATCATTCATAGCAAAATCTAAAACTTCTCCCCTTTCCCCTATTCTTATAGCCTTGCTATCTTGTCCTCCTATATCCAAAATAGTTCTTGCCTTAGGAAAAACAAAATTTACACCCTTTCCATGACAAGAAATCTCTGTCTTTGTAAAATCTGTAAAATCAACCCTTATTCTTCCATATCCTGTTACACCTATTCCTTTAATACCTTGAGGGTCAATATTTTCCTCCTTTAAAATCTCATCAATTAATCTCTTAGCAGAATTATTTCCATCGATACCTGTATTTGATATTTTGTAATTTAAGATATCTATTTTCTCGTTTTTGTAGGAAAGAAGGACAACCTTAGTAGTTATAGAGCCAATATCTACCCCCAGGAAATAACCCATTTACAACACCTCCAAGAAAGCCTCTATTCTTGTTTTTATCTGTTCCAAAGGAAAATTCCCTTTATCTATCAAATCTCCATCTATCACTATAGCAGGAATTCCTTTTTCTATCAATTTTCTTCTTAGGATATAAGAATTTCCAGCTCCCTGCCTACAACCCCATTGGTTAAAAATAATTACCCCTTCTGCCCCATACTCCTTTACACCTTCTAAGGCCAGACGAAATCTCTCTTCAACATCAGAAAAAATCCTTGCATTTACAACCTTTTTGGCAAGAGAATTAAAGGGATCCTTTGGATCCAGCTCATCCCAATAGACCTTACTGCTTTCCTCAAATACAATGGCACAGGATTTACTTCTTAGCCAATCAAAGAAATCAGTTTTAAAATAGGGTCCCAAATGGAGCCAATACACCCTCTTTTTATAGGGAAGAAATTTCTTCTTTTTAATTCTTTCCTTTATCTCATCCCTTAGGGTCTTAAAGAATTTAACCCCCCAATGGGAACCAAAAGTGGAAAAAATCATTCCCGCATAGTCTAAAAAATTCTTTCCATCAATAACCAAATATTTTTTTCTCAATTCATTTATCTCTACAAGATAATTCCTTGCAAGATTAGAATAATTTATAGCCCTTTCTAAACCATAAATAGGATTTTTTATTTTCAATTTTTTAGCTAATAAAAAGAAAAGCTCTTCAAATTTCTTTGCAGTATAACCTATGAAATTATTATTCTTTAAAGGAATATCTATAGGAAGATATTCTCCCCCAAAAAATTGGGAGATTAAGAAGAAGGAATGAAGAGCAGAATGGCAGGGATGGGAAGTGGAAATGATAAAATCAGGATTAGGAAGAATACCACCTCTTGTTAATCCTATCACATTTCTATGAACACTACATAAATCCTTTGAATAGATGATCTCTTCACTATGAAAAAGGGTCTTATCTGCAAATCCTATGGAGGCAGTAAAAGCAGAAGCAACCTCTGGAAGTAAAGGAAAAAGATTTAGAGCAAAAAATAATTCCGAGGGCATCAAAATATTTGTTATTACCACTTTATTTTTCCCCATATAATTATGCTTCACTAAATCCAATGCATATTCATAGGATACAGAAGTTATTTTATCTTTTCTAAATTTTAGTTTGATAAAAATTCTTCCCAAAGGATAAACAAGGGGAAATCTAAGAATTTCTCTTATTCTTTTTACATCTATATTCTCTAAATCAATCTTCATCCTACCATCTCCAAGAAGGCCTCTATTCTCGTTCTTATTTGTCCCTTTATTCCCATAGTAAAGTCATCTTCCAAGATTAAAGAAGGAATATTCTCCTTTTTTAATTCCTCTCTTAAGATGGGAATATAAAAAAGAAGAGGATCACAATATTTTAAAGAATAAAAAATAACTCCTGAGACATTTTCTCCCTTTATTCTTTCCTTAATCTTGAAAATTTTATCCTTTATATTTCTTCTTCTGACACATCCTTCCCTTTTTAGATAATAATAGGAAAGGGTATAAAAGGGATCTTCCTTTATTATTTCTATTTCCTCTTGGGTTCTAATTCCAAAACAGGAATCATCATAAAGGATATCTAAGTTTAGGCTCTCCATATATTCTATTAATTCAAAAGGATACATGGTAGAAAAAAGATAAAATCTTTTTCCTCCCCTTCTATTTTTTGAATTCCAGGAAAGATCTAAAAATTCCCTTATATCCATAGAATAAAAAAGTAAATAAAACTCCCAAAATTCCCTTAACTTTTTTCTTCCCAAGTTATAAAGCTTTATGCTTTCAAAGATATTCTCTTTTTTTCCTTCTTTATTTAGGAAATAAAAAAGGTCCTTTAGATTTTTTGCAAAATACTCAATATCTTCCTTATTCTCTCCAAAGGGTATAGGAAGAAAATAAATATTTTTTGAAAGATTTAAATATTTCCAAACTTCGTATATTCTTTTTGATGAATCACAGCCATCGGTAAATATAGCCATTTCAGGCCTTTTCTCTTCCTTTAAAATCTCTTCAGTTACAGATCTTAAATAGGGGCAAAGATATTTTGGCAAATATTCATCACTTCTTTCAAAATATATAGGGGAAGGCAAAATTCTTACAGGAAGAAATCCACTAGCATATATTAATTCCTGAGGCACATAGGCACAAAAGTAGAAAACTGATCTTTGAGAAATAAGGGCATCTTTCTTTATTTTTTGATATAATTCCTTTATCTTTCCCTCTTCCACAGGATAAATTATACTAAAAGATATAATTTAGAGAAAGGGGAATTTATAAATGTCTAATATAAGAAATTCTGCTAAAGCAATAATTATAAAGGATGGGAAGATATTAATGATTAAAGGGGTGGACCCTTGGGGATATTTTTATCTTTTGCCAGGAGGAGGCCAAAATCCCTTTGAAAATCTAAAGGAAACACTAATTAGGGAATGTAAAGAGGAGCTAAATGTGGAAGTTATTGTTCATGATATAAGGTACATAAGGGAATATATAGGGAAAAATCATGAATTTTCTCAATACGACTCCTATTTGCATCAGGTGGAATATATGTTCCTCTGTGAGATTAAAGATGAAGAAAATTTGAAAAAGGGAGACACCCCCGATACCTTCCAAGTGGATATTGAATGGATCCCCTTGGATAGACTTTCTTCTTTGAGAATTTACCCTAAAATTTTAAAGGAATTAATAAAGGAAGATGGAAATTTAACTGGTCCTATATATTTAGGAGATGTAAATTAAAATTTAACCATGTTAAATCCTATAATTATAGGCCAAGGCCAGAAATAAATATTTATATAAGAATCCTTTTCCCTCCCATAAGGAGTATACAAACCTAAATAAAGATCAAAGGTTACATAAGGAGGAACATAATAATAACTTCCAAATCTTACAAAAT
This sequence comes from uncultured bacterium, assembly GCA_938034905.1. Classification (GTDB taxonomy): domain Bacteria; phylum Dictyoglomota; class Dictyoglomia; order Dictyoglomales; family Dictyoglomaceae; genus NZ13-RE01. The sequence continues at coordinate 13,975 of CALHLF010000054.1, forward strand.
CAATACTTAAAGAGCCATTTAAAGAAGGATACCATGTTAATCCAAAAAGATTGAAGGACCATTGTTTTAAAAGATATATTGCATCAATATTTAATCCAGCTGAAAAGTAATTAGCTGGATATCCTGTCCAGAAAGCATAGGTTGCTCTTGGTCCTGCCATAACATAAAGTCCCTCTACTCCCTTTATAGGAAGACCTATCTCAAAGTATCCTGATAATCCATAAAAACCATAGGGATATGAGGGAACCATAACTATAGCCCCACCATATTTTGTAGAAGGAAAATCAACACCAAAAATCCTTACAGCATAAGAAGGAGAAATTAATAATAAGACTAATATAAGGGAACATAAAACTTTTTTCATTTTTATCCCTCCCTCGTTAGAGTTAAATATATTATACTACGAATTTAATACTTTTAATAATTTCTATTGAATTAAACTTTAAAATTTTCCAAATAATGGTATACTTTTTTAAATATGGAAGCATTTTTATCGGCTTTACAAGGAGTATTAGAAATTATATTGGTAATTTTAATTGGGTATTATTTTTCTCATAAGGGTTGGTTTGATGAGAAAATAGCAGATTTATTCGCAAAAATAGTAATAAATATATCCCTTCCTTTAAATATTATTGTAAATATTTCCTCCCTTTTTACTAAAGATGATCTTACAAATTCCTTTAGGGGACTGATTATTCCTTTTTTATCCATTCTCTTATCCTATTTTATAGGGTGTTTATTAGCTAAAATATTTGGAATAAGGAAAGAAAGAAGGGGAATTTTCTCAGGAATATTTTCCCTTTCAAATTCTATATTTATAGGCTTACCATTATCTCAAGCCCTCTTTGGAGAAATTGCAATCCCTTATACCCTTCTTTATTAC
>CALHLF010000055.1 GCA_938034905.1 uncultured bacterium
TTTCTGATATCCTCACAAATTTAGAAAGAATTGGAGATCATTCTCTTAATATTGCCCAGAATTTTGAAGAGATAAATATAGTAAAAAAAGAAGTTCCTGTATAGTCTATTGGGAAGGGAGACATACAATCATCTCTTGATCTAGTCTTATTATCCTTTCTATAACCTCCTTATATGCTTTGTAATCCTCTAAACCTATCTCTATTTTCTCCAGTCTAAATATTCTTCTTATCCTTAGATTATTTCCATCTCTTATTACTTTTCTTCCATAGGTTACCCATGGGTATTTTAAATCAATATCAGAAGGAATTTCCTTTATTTCCCATGATAAAGGAAGGTTAACTTCAATTTCTTCTATTTCCTCATAGGGATAATAGTAGTTTATAGGAAATCTTCTTTCAGGTTTTGCCACTTCAACTGCAGAGGTAATCTTAGTGAATAAAAAAGGATTAAAGTAAACAATTTTATCTATCTTTATATATTTATCATTTTCAAAATTCATCCTAATTACCACAGGAAAATCCAAGTTTTCCAAATTCTCTATAGTCCACTCCTTTAAAGTTGAACCTGGCAATTTAAGATTGATACTCTGGGATAAAGCCTCTTCTTTCTCTAAGAATGATGCAGATTTAAGATTCCAACGGGAATAAACTGCATAATAACCTCTTGACTCTAAATCTAATTTTCCTACCAATTTTCCTCTTTCATCTACATTTATATTTACTCTATAATATCTTCTATTTTCTTCGGGCTTACTCAATGGAATTTTTGTGAATAAATAACTTCCATCATCTTTTAGTATCATTACATCTGCTCCTTGATCCATTATAGGAACTTCCCCCATAGGAGTATTTTCTGCAGTTCCATCTAAAAACAACCATTTATCTTTTAAAGGAACTGCACATATGGCATGATCAAACTGAAATCCTGGAAGCTCCTTTTTAAGACTTGTTGAGAAACGTGTATTAACTAAAGTATAATAGGATTCAATTCCTGCAAGTCTTAGCATAGTTATCAGTAAGACCGCTTTATCCTTACAATCTCCATATTTTACTTTAAATATTTCAGGAGCTTGATGGGGCATAACACCTCTTATTCCATATTCCAATCCTACATATCTTATATTAGATATTACATAATTGTATATGGCTTTAATCTTTTCTTCTCGAGTTCTCTTATCCTGAGTTAGCTCCTTTACCTTCTCTTCTATAGCTTTATCTCCCCTAATTTGGGGATAGGTTATAGATGCAAACCAATCGGAAATGGTCTCCCAATTAGGATATGTAGTAATCCAAAGCTGGGGAAGAACATTAGCATAGTAAGGCATGTAAGGTTCTGGAAGAAGAGGAGGGATATCTCTATATTCCCAAGTATATATAAGAGAATCTTTTTCCTCAGTTATTTTTGGATTAAGTTTTATATTATAGGTTTCATATTTAAATTGAGTTCCCTTTGGAACTTTTAATTGATATTTACTTATCATCACAGGATCTTGCCATTGGAAAAAGAAAAGATCTTGAAATTGTTTTCCAAATACACTTCTTGTAAATTCTTCTACTATATAAAAACATTCTAAAATTGCTCCAGCTTCAACTCCTGGCATTGATATTACAATCTGTCTTTGATCAGTATATAATGGATAATCTTCTGCTATTGCAAAATCTTTTATGGATACTGCTTCTAACTCCTCACCTGTGGATTTTATAGTTCTTGCTCTTAAAATTCTTACCGATTCAAAGGTAGAATCATAATCTATTGTAAATTCTCCATATCTTTCTCTTCCTTTGTCATTATTTATTCTTATAATGCTGTGATAAATATTTGTAGCAGAACCATCTTTATGAACAATCCTTCTTTTTTCATCCAAAATTATTACTCCAGGATAATCCAAATATTCCTTTGGTATAGGAATCCTAAGATACTCACTAATATCAGGTAAAGAGATGGTTTCTTCTCTTAAATAGGAAAGATATTCCCTTAATTTTTGATATCCGGGTTCTAGATCCAGTGCCTTCTCAAAAAGGCTTATTGCTTTTTCTTTTTCTCCTTTAAGATGAAGAAGATTCCCCATATTAAAATAAATATCTGGATGATAGGGGGATATATCAAGGGAAAGATTTAGAACTTCAAAAGCCTTTTCCTCTTCCTCTTTTGCTATAAGTATTTCTGCCTTCTCTAAATATACCCATAAATCTGATGGATCTCTCTTTTGTAAAATATCAAGAATTTCATCTAAAATATCCCATCTTCTAAGATTCTTAGAAAGATAATATAAAGAATAAACTCCCTCCCAATATTCTGAATCCCTTTCAAAAACCTCTTTATATTTTTCAAGAGCCTTCTCATATTGATTTTTTGCTTCATACCACCATCCCCTTAAATAATCCTTTACAATACTATCTTTATAATATTCTTCTAAGAATTTAATGTTATCATCTGCCTCCTTTAGCCATCCTTTTTTTAAGAAAATTCTTGAAAGAATTGTTCTCACTTGAAAAGCTGAGGGACTCTCCCTCAAACAAGATTTTAAGTAATCAATAGCTTCCTCATATCTTCCGTAGGAATAACTATATCCTGCAAGATAAGAGAAAGCCTGAATAAATGCTGGAATTTTATTAGAAGCTTGAAGAATTAATTCCTTTCCCTTTTCCTCTTTCCCTGTATATAAGTATAATCTACCTAAAAAATATTGAATTAGGGCTGAATCAGGATTAATTCTCTGGGCCATCTTAAGTAAACCTTCTGCCTTATCATAAATTCCCTTTTCCATTAAAAGATAGCTTGAAAAGACATAATAGATGGGTAAATAACTTACTTCTTCTGCTAAAAGAAGTTCTGGATTTTCCTCCTTAAAATCAAAGATTCTTCTTAAATATTTTTGAGGCTCCCTTGAAAATTTTATACCGGGGATAGGGTTTTTTTGGGAATCAGTAATAGAAAAGAAGAAACCCCAATCTCCATCGGTATTAGCAATTTTTAATAAAATTTTATGCCATCCTGAAGAAAGATTTATTCTTAAAATATTTTGTCCCAAATATGCTGATCTTTCTGCTTCTTCCTTTATATAGGGAAAGTCATCAATCCAAAGGGCAATACTTTCCGCACTTCCTAAATTAATAAGAACTTCCTGGTTTCTTGGTAAATAAAGATAAGTTAGTGCATAAGCAACACTCCATTTATTAGGATACAATAGATTATATAAACTTACATATCCAGTATTAGAAAATTTCTTAGGACTAAACCACTTTAAATCTATGCCACCTTTTCCTAAATAGGTCTTTTCTAATTCAATTTCCCTCTCAGGAGGATATTCCTTATAGAATCCCGAATTTCCAACATTATCAAAGGGACCAATAATTAGCCATTCATCAACAAATCCTTTATTCTTTTTAAAATTCTCCAATCCTATCCAATCTCTTACACTATTTAGACTTCTCCAATAGAGATAATCTAAATAATCAGATCTTTCTTTATAATCTTGTAAAAGAGTTTTAAAATATGGGATTTTGCCAAGATTTTCCCACATTCTAATTCCTAACAAACCAATAACATTATGCCAATGGGATTTAGGATTTAATTTTATTGCTTTTTCCCAATAATTCCATGCCAATATAGGATCATCTTGGAATATAGATATTAAAGATAAACCAATATTTGATAAGTAGCTATCCTGTTTAGAAAGCCATATATTCTTAGATAATTCCCAGTTATTATTAATTAATAATTTCCATGGATCTTCTAATTCCTGAGAGAATATGGGAAAGAGAATTAAGAGTATGAAGATTAGGATAATCAAAAACTTTTTTTTCATATCCTACTCTCCCTTCTTAAAGTTTCTAATCTTCTTTCCACTGTTCTTTGAGAAACCATAAATATCTGTGATATTTTGGATGGAGAAAGAAAAAGATATCTTTCCAACATGAAATAAGGCAAAAGAAGGGTTCCTGCAAAATTATTCGCCTGAATATGCATAATTCTATCCTCTTCAAGGGAAAGAGAAGATTTATAGTGCAAAAAATAATGACCCAATTCATGAGCAATAGTAAATCTTTGTCTTGTTAACGAATGATTTTTATTTACTAAGATAATTCCAGAGTTATTCAAACTACATATAATTCCTGAGGTATTATAAAGAAAGGGATATAAAATTATCTTTAGTCCCAAACCATAAGCTATTAAATCAGGCTTTACAGGGGGCTTTCCAATGGAAAAATATATGAGAATTTCTCTAACCAGTTCCTCGTACATCTTTCTTCCTCTCTAAGGATTCAATAAGTTGAATTATCATTTTCCTTTCTTTCTCATCTAACTTTGTGTTTGTTCTTAGAAATACTTCTATATTTTCTTTTTCTTCGATATTGCCTTCATTTAAAAAAAGCATTGCAGGATTTATACCAAAGCATTCTGCAATTTTTTCCAATGCCTTTAAGGATGGATTTTTCAAACCCCTTTCAATTAAGGAGATGTATGAGAGAGAAAGACCCGTTTTTTTAGATAGCTCTTCTAAGGTTAATTTTTTTTCTTTTCTTAATTTTCTTATTTTACTTCCAATATTCATAGTTTAATTTTAATCTCTAATCTATTTTTTGTTAAGCTATAATTTTTTGATATAATATCTCTGTTTTAATCTATGGATAAAAATAATATTTTACAAAAATTGAAAAGATTATTTTTAAGACAGAGTATAACTGAGGCAACTATACTCATTACTCTTCTTGCTACCTTTAGCAGGATTTTAGGCTTTTTAAGAGAGATGATGATTGCTGCCTTTTTTGGAGCAAGAAAATTTACCGATAGTTTTGTAGTTGCCCAAGCGATTCCAAGTATATTAGCGGGATTAGTGGCAGGTGCTGTTTCATCAGTATTTATCCCATTATATGCAGAATGGAGGGAAAAATACGGAAAAGAGGAGTCGGAAAGATTTGCCAGCATTCTCCTTTCTAACATCTTTATTATCCTTCTTTTTGTAACAATATTATCTTATATATTATCTCCTATAATTATTAGTATTCTTGCTCCTGGATTTAATGAGGAGACAAGAAATCTCTCTATTTATCTTTCATATATTATGCTTCCTTCTATAATTTTCTGGGGAACCTATGGATTAATTTCAGGAATTTTCAATTCTCAAAGAAGTTTCTTTCTACCTAATTTTTCTGGGGTAATAGGAAATATAATCTTTATTATCTTTATATTTTTTCTTCACAAATCCTTAGGGATTTATGTCCTTGCATGGGGCTCCTTAGCAAACGTAGTATTTCAATATGTTATTCTCCTCCCCTATCTTTCAAAGATTGGATTCCATCTAAAATGGGAGTTAAATTTTAAGTATGAAGGATTAAAAAAGGCATTATATCTAATTGGTCCCATTTTTATTGCTCAAAGTATTGGGCTTATAAATATGGCAGTAGATAGAATTTTTGGTTCCTATCTTCCTGAGGGAAGTATTTCTGCATTAAATTATGCCAGTAGAATATATAATCTTCCCCTCACCTTATTTGTTAATGCCCTCGCTACTGCAACCTATACAGAATTTGCCTTTAATGCTCAAAGCGAAGATCTTTCTAATTTAAAAACATCTATGGAGAAATCCTTAAGAGCAGCCTTATTCTTAATAATACCTTCTACCTTTGGATTTATATTTTTATCAAAGCCTATTGTCCAGCTTGCCTTTGAGAGGGGTTTGTTTGACTCCCTTGCTACAAGGAGAACCTCAGAATCACTAATCTTTTATTCCCTTGGTTTAATCTCCATGTCTATAAATACAATCTTAGTGAGGATATTCTTTTCCCTTCATGATACAAAGATTCCTACAAAGATTTCTATTATTGCCTTAATTTTCAATATAATTCTTAATTTTATATTCATTAAACCCTTAGCCCACATGGGCCTTGCCTTGGCAACGTCTCTTGCCTCTATTATAGCTTCAATCCTTCTTTATAAAGAAATAAAAAGAAAAATTCCTGAACCCTTCACTAAGGATTTATTAGAAAAAATTAAACTTTTTACTCTTGGAGGATTTATAATTGGAATTATTGCACTTTCTTCCTATAATTTCTTATCCCCCCTCCTACCTAAGAATCAATGGGGTTTAGGAGTTTCTCTTTTCTCCTCTATAGGAGTTTCAGTTTTAATTTATATTTATCTATGCTCAAAATGGAAGCTCGAGGAAGCAAGAAGAATATTTAATATTATTAGGAGAAACCTTGATTTTCTCTCTCAATTTATAGGATTAAAGTAATTTTCCTTCTTCCTCCGCCAAAGAAACCAGTAGCTTTACTGCGTTCTCCACATCATTTAAATCTACCATTTCATGGGGAGAATGAACATATCTTGTGGGAATGGATAAAGTTCCACTAACAATTCCCTCGCCAGTGGTCTGAAGAACCGCTGCGTTAGTTCCTCCCCTTAATAAAATCTCTATTTGATAGGGAATATTCTTCTTTTCTGCCAAATTTCTTAATTTATCTACAACTCTCCTATCGCTTATGGATGCACTATCTTTAATCTTTATAGCAGGTCCCTTCCCCAAAACAAGAGACATTCTTTTATTTCCTTTAGGAGTATCAGAATAAGAGGTCACATCCACTGCAATTGCCACATCAGGTCTTATATTGAAGGCTACAGTACTTGCTCCCACAAGTCCAACTTCCTCTTGGACAGAAAAGGTAGCATATAAATTATGATAAGGTTTTGTTCTTTTTAATACTTCAATTATTATGGCACAGCCAATTCTATCGTCCATTGCCTTCGATACTACCCTTTCCCCTAAATCGATAAAGGGTGCATAATAAACCCCAAAGGTTCCAGGAGGAACTAATTCTTCTGTTTTTTCCCTATCTTTTACTCCAATATCTACAAAAATCTTATCAAAATTAAGTTCTCTTACATTTTTAACAAGCTCCTCTTGGGTTTCTCCTTCTATTCCTACAATACCCTTTACATTAGGAAAGAAAATAGTGGAACCTAAAAGATTATATGGGGATATTCCTCCTACAGGCTCGATTCTGATAAATCCTCTATCATCTATATATGTAGCAACTACGCCAATTTCATCCATGTGGGCATCTAAAAGAAGTTTTTCGCCTCCCCTTCCCTTTTTCCAAACTATAAGATTTCCTAATTTATCTATCTCGTATCCATCTATAAAATCTTTTACCTCTTCCAATATAATTTTTCTAATCTCATTTTCCCTTCCACTGGGAGAATAAGTTTGGGTAAGTTTTTTTATCAAATCCTTCATTCTTCTACCTCCTTCTCCAAAATAATAGAGATCAACTTCAAAGTGTTTTCATAATCTGATAATTTCATAACACATAATGGAGAATGAATATATCTTGATGGGATAGAAATTACAAGGGAAGGAGCACCAGAAGTCATTGCTATAGCCCTTGCATCAGTCCCTCCTACACTTCTCCTCTTTATCTGATGGGGAATATTATTCTCCTTTGCTATTTTTAATACCCAATGGAATAACTTCTCGTCATTTACATATCCTGAGTGAATAGGAGTAATAACAGGGCCCTTTCCCAGTTCTGAAGACCTTCTCGCCTCGGGAAATTCTGGGTTGTCTCCTGATGTTGTTGTTTCAAGAACAAAGGCAAAATCAGGATTTATCCTCTCACTGGCAACCCTTGCTCCCCTTAATCCTAATTCCTCTTGGACAGAAAAGACAAAATAGGTCATATAAGCCAAATTAAGATTTTTTTCTATAAGATCTATTAAAAGGGAGCATCCTCCTCTATTATCCAATCCCTTTCCTGAAAACCATTCTTTGTGAATTATAGAATTTCCTGCAAAGGCAACAAAATCTCCAATTTTCACTTTTCCCTCAACTTCTCCCCTTTTTGTGGCGCCAATATCTATTTTTATATCATTAAAACTTGGTGGGGTAAACAAATCATCCCTTTGAAGATGAACAGGTTTATATCCAATAATTCCAGGAATCTCGTTTTCTCCAACTAAAACCTTCTTTCCTATAATTGCTCTAAAATCTATTCCCCCTAAAGGAATAACACTTAATTTCCCATCCTCCTCAATATTACTAACCATAAATCCTACTTCATCCATATGGGCAGATATCATCAATTTTTTATTATTTTTCCCTTTCTTCCATACTATGAGGTTTCCTAAGCTATCTTCTTCTATGCCTTCCACCTTATCCTTTATCTTCTCCTTTATAAATTCCCTAACTTTCTTTTCATAACCTGAAACACCGCTAATTTCTGTTAACTCCTTTATATACAAATTATTCACCTCCCCTTGCTATAAAATAAGAAAGAAGTCTTGCAGTTTCCTCTAAATCCCTTAAATTTACCACCTCATAAGGGGTATGCATGTATCTTAAAGGGATAGAAATAAGTAATGTGGGAATTCCCCCAGCAGAAATTTGAATAATATCAGTATCTGTATAACTTTCTCCTCCTGTGGGTTCTATCTGGTAATTAACAGAAATTTTTTCTGCTAATCCTTTGATCCTTTCAAAATATTCCCTACTTATCATAGGTCCTATATCAAAAACAGGACCTTTTCCCGTCTCAATTTTAGGATATGATGGACGAGAAATATCTGCGTGAGTAACATCCAAAATGATAGCAAGATCAGGTTTTATCCTATAACAAGGCCCTCGAGCGCCAGAAGTTCCATCCTCTTCCCTTATATTAAAAACAAAATAACTCTCAGATTTTGGAACAAATTCCCTTAAGATTTCCATAACATAAATAAGAGTTGCACAACTTACTCTATTGTCCAACGCCTTTCCTGTGAAATATTTTTCCGAAAGCAAAAAGGGTTCCGAGGTAAAGTTCCCAACATCCCCTATACTAACCTTTTCTTCATTTTCCACCATATCAATAAAAAGATCATCAAGGGAAGGTACCTTTCTCCTACTTTCTTCTGTTTGAAGATGAGGCTCCAACATCCCTACAACTCCATAAGCTATACTTCCATCTCTAGTATGAAATCTCAATCTCTGAGAGATAATAACTTTGGGATCAATTCCACCAAAGGTGGAAAATCTAAAGAAGTTTCCATATTCCTTCTTTGTCAATACAAAACCTATTTCGTCTACATGGGCAAAAAGGGCAATTTTTCTTCCATTTCCTTCTCTTCTTACAATAAGATTTCCCTGTTTGTCTATTTCCGTTTCAGTCTTTTCAATCTTCTTCACTTCCTCTTCTATATAATTTATTACCCCTTGCTCATATCCTGAGACCCCATCTATAGAAGATAGATTCTTCAAAACCTCAACTAAATTCACCTATTCTCCTCCTTTCTTATAAAACATCAAAGGGAAATATATGTTAATTATATAAGTTTTTTAAAGGGAGTAAACTTTTAAATATTTAAAAATTCCTAAGGAGATAAAAAGAGAAAAAGGAATTAAAAGATCATCAACGATTAATATACCTCCTAAATATTTTAGGAGACAACCTAAAAAGACATATAGCCATGGAAATATATAACTCCCACGAAAATAAATAAAAATTTTTAAAGATATGAGTAAAATCACAAAGGAATCAATAAAGATAATAATCATATCTGTTTTATTAGGGGAAAAAGAGACTAAGGGAGAAGTAATAACAAAATGGTATGGAAGGTAAATAATAAATAGGAAAATAAAAATTGGTATTAAAAAATAAGAGTTTATTGGTATATTTAAATAAGGTTTTATTAAGAGAAAAAAGGATATAAGAAGTAAGATCTCTAAGAAGATGTTTATTAAAGCCTTAAATGGAAAATCAAGAAATTTATTAATTGATAAGAGAAGAAAATAAATGCTTAATATTCTAAAAAAGTTTCTTTCATTGAGATCTATTCTCATAGCAAAAAGGGAAAGTATTATAACTAATAAAAAGGAAAAAACTTCTATAAAGCTTAAAAAGGAAGATATAGAAACAAAAAAATAATATAAATCCTTTTCCATTTATATCGTGCTCAGCTCATCTTCTATAAATTTAGTAATAACAAAGGATAAATTCTTTCCTATTAATTTAGCAATCTCCCTTTGAAAATCTTCCAGATTATATAAATATTCAGATTTGGGTAAATTGGGCTTAAAATATTTCTCAAAAATTACTAATCCTTTCCCTCCTGCCATCCTTTTTATGAATTCTACCATATTTAAATATTTTTCTAAAGGAACAAACTTTATAAATTTTATCTCTAAAGGTCTTATCCTTTTCTCCTTTTTAAAGGAAAACATAGTTAGCTTCGTTTTAGGATTGGAAAGTAAGGGGATTAAGGGATCAGGAATATGATTAATAAATTCCCTCATAGGGAATAGTTCCTTTATTCTTCCCCTTTCTAATATAAGTCCCTTACCTTCATTGCAAAATATATACTCCTTTCCTTCCCCTGAAAAGGACAGTATTCCTGTGAATTTTTCCTCAAATAATAGATCAAAAAGCTTCGATATATCTAAGACTTCGTAATCAAGACTACTATAGCTAATCTCTCCATAATATAAGGATAAAATACTATAGACTATTTCTTCATCATATATACTAAATATATTAATGAAAAGATTTCTATTTAAAGTCTGAAAATAGGATAATGCATTTTGATTTAGAATTAAATTATCCATATTATCTATATATGAGCTTGCAATATAGGATTCCTGGGAATACAAAAGGGTAAAATGGAAATTTCCTCCCTTCATTTCCAAGAGCTCAAATTTATCAAAGACTTGAGGAGTGGTTAAATATTTGGATATATCAAAAAAGGACAGATTTATATTTCTAATCTTAGGATCTAAAATTCTTTCAAAGGGCAATTCCCTTAATAAAAATTCCTTTGGCATAAATTGCCCTCAGAATTAGTCTTCTATTATTGGAATTCTTTTTATCTCAGGATCTGTAAATATATCATACTCATCGGTATTCTTTGTGGAGAATTCCGATATAACTGCTCCTTCTTCTCCTGCCTGAAACCAATGAAGAGTATTAGGGGGAAGAGTATATTGTTCTCCAGGATTAAGCTCTATCTCATGCCAAACTGTAAAATACTTCCTTTTATCCTCTGGGATTATTGCTTTCGGATTTTTTGTTGCTTCCCCTGGAACATAAAGATAAACTTTTCCCCATCTGCATCTAAAAGTTTCCTCTTTTCCTTCTTCGTTTCCCACTGGAGGATGTCTATGTTCAGGACATATTTGTCTGGGAAAGAGTATCAACTCCTTAGCACATACCCTTTCAGTATTCACATATACTAATACTTCCAATCCAATTTCATTAAGTCTTCCTAGTCCAAAATCTGCCACCTCAATTTTGTTTTTTTCTTCCTCAGTTAGGACTATATGAGCTTTCTCAAAGAACTCAAGAGCCTTTTTCCTTGCCATTTCATACTCGCTTCTCTTCACCTAAATTCCCCCTTTTAATAACTTCTTTCTATATTTCTCCACTTCCAAATTATTAATTTCATCGATTTGTTCCTTTGTAAAGAATACCATATTTCCTAAAAGTTTTGCAAAAATTACTGTTTTTATCCCATCTTCTATAAGAAGAGTTCTATAATAAGCTTCTCTCAAATTTGCACCCACGGTAACTAATCCATGATTTTTTATAAGAACACCATTATGATCTCTTATCACTTCTCCCACCGCTAAAGCAAATTCCTTCCCCCCCGGAACCACATAATCAATAACGGGGATTTCAGAGCCAATAAGGGCAACCATATCAGGGGTAAAGGGTTTTAGGGCTTCGTTTTGAAAGGCATAGGCTATAGAAAAGGGAGGGTGGGTGTGGACTACAGCTAAAATATCATCTCTTCTTTTATAACATTCCAAATGAAGCCACAATTCTGATGTGGGTTTCTTATTTCCTTCTTTAACTTCTCCAGTATTAAAATCCACTCCTATATAATCTTCTTCTTTTGCATATTCAAAGGAAATTCCACTTGCCTTCATATATACTATCTCTCCTAATCTTGCGCTAGTATTTCCTCCTGGTCCTACCACTAATCCCCTTTCTGCAATTTTTTTCCCAATTTCAACTAACTCCTTTTTTATAGTATTTTTATCCATCAAATTCATAAGTTATTCCTCCCTCGGGAATGTAATTCCTGAGATATTCTGAGGTCTCTTTCAACTCCTTTAATAATTCCTTCTCTGTTTTTGTAGATGGGGGAATTACTTCTACTATTAAAATAATCTTTTCAACAGGCTTTAAATAATTAGAAACAGGATTTTCTTTATAACTTTCATAAGCATATTTTACTGCCGATAAAACCTCTTCAATTTTTACATGTCCTATTCTATTATATTCCTTTGTAAAAGGCAAATGGCTACTACTTTCCTTTGTAGTCTGTTGAAGATGAATTATAGGAGAAAAAACTGCATATCTCTTTAGCCATTCTACATAGGAAAGGGAGGCCCCATCAAGCCCATAATGCATCCCTGCCTGATGTCCCACATCTATAGTTATATAGAAAGGTGCACCTTTATTATCTTTATTTACTTGAATTAAAAATTCTTCTGCCTCTTCTAAGGTCCAAGGCTTTTCGCTGGGAATATACATCTGTTCATTAGATATTCCCAAAAGTCCCTTCTCTTTAATAATCAAAGAAAGTTCTCTGAATTCCTTATAAATATTTTCCATTCTCCTTTTTGTTTCTTCTTCATCTTCCAAAACCTCTACAGGAATTGCATCCCAATGTCCTCCTATATACCTTGCCCCCATAATTTTCGCTATATCTATTGCCTTTATTATCCATTCCCTCATTCTTTTTCTTACCCTATCATCACTATGAGAAAGTCCATGAAATCTATGGGTTGCCATTCCAGTATAATAATCCCATATAATTACATTATATTTTTCAGAATATTCTCTTATCTTTTCTGCTGTTTCCCTTTGATATTCCTCATCTCCACTAAAAAAGGGATCTAATACATCACTACAAAAGGAGTGATAATCATACCCCAATTCCTTTGTTAATTTAATAAAGTTCTCAGGATTCTCCCATCTTCGTGTTAGAAAAGCTCCATTTATTCCAATATCTAAAAATACTTTCTTTTTTCCCATCTCTTCACCTCATTTCTACCCCACCGGTAACATTAACTGCATCCCCAGTAATATAGGATGCCTCATCACTAGCTAGAAAAACTACAACGTTCGCCACATCATCATAGGTGCATGCCCTTCCCAATGGTATTTGTTTTAGATATCTTTCCCTTACTTCTTCTTTACTTATACCCCATCTTTTTGCATATTGATCATATAGGCTATCCCTCCACAAAGGAGAATCTAAAAGATCCCCCGGACAAACAGCTACCACCCTCACATTATAAGGGGCAAGATCCAATGCAATACTTTGAGTTAAGCCAATTCCACCAAATTTCGATGCAGAATAGGCACAATTTCTAAAACTTCCCTTTTTCCCAGATTTTGAATTTATCTGAATTATAACTCCTGATCTTTGTTTTATCATAACCTTTGCAGCCTCCCTTGCACATAAAAAATAACCCGTTAGATTAACATCAATTACTCTTTTCCAATCTTCTAAAGGGAATTCTATAATATCATGGGCAAGCAATATTCCTGCATTGGCAATCATTATATCCAACTTACCATATCTTTCTACAGTCTTTTCAACCATTTTTTTCACATCCTCTTCATTGGTAACATCACATTTAATTGCCATAGCAACTCTTCCATATTCCCTTGTAATTTTTTCAGCAACTTCTTGTGCCCTCTCATATTTAATATCAGAAACAGTAACAAAGCAACCTTCCTTTGCCAATCGATAACAAAGAGCTTCACCCAATCCTTGGGCACCCCCAGTAACTATTGCCACTCTATCCTTAAGTCTCATAATATTCCCTCCCTAATTTCTCTCTTTAATTCCTGATAATAATAAATAATTTTTTTAGTAAAATCCTCCTCTAAAGAAAGCTCACAAATTTCTTTAAGAATATATTCAATTCCAAATCTTTTAATTTTTTCTTGAAGATCCCTTGCTTCTTCATCCTCTGGATGATTATAAAGAAGGGCACAAGAACATGTAAAAGCTATATTTTCAGGAAATATCCCTTGAGAAAGACAGAATTTCGCCCCACCAATAATTCTATCATAAGGTCCTAATTTCCTTATTGGATCTCTTCCTACCCTTGATATAGGATCCATAAGAAGTTGATTCTCAAATCTTTCTATGAGATCAGCAATATATTCTTGATATTCCCTTTTATCTATAGTTTTATATTTTAAAAAAAGGGACTGAGAAACTTCTTCTATCACTCCATCAAATATTTTTCTTACTTCTTTATCCCTTATAGACTCATGAATAAACTTATATCCCTTTATATATCCAAAATAGGCAAGAACTGAATGTCCTAAGTTATGAACAAATAATTTCTTATCTATTTCCAATTCAAAATTCTCCGAAGATTTAAGTCCAAAAATTTGTGGCATACTCCCTTTAATAGCCTGAAGATTAAAGGGTAATACATTATATTCCTCGGCTACTATTGACAAGGGATCTTCAAATCCATATCTTTTTCCTGATCCTGCTACCATTCTTGCAACAGAGGTCAAAACAAAACCTACATTGCTTTCCAAAAAATTTTTTTCTTCTTGACTTAGATATTTAAGTATTTCATTCTTTAAAAGTTCAGGAGCAGATCTTAGATTTTCACAGATAAAAATATTTATGGGATAAGGATTTTCATAAAATCTTTTTTTTAATCCATAGGAGAGAGGCATAGCAATATCAGAAAGATTTTTTACTCCAACAGCTGTAAAGATTATTTCCCCTTGGGTTATATATTTTGCTATTTCCTCCTCTTCAGAAGGAGATAAAGCTAGAAAATTATCAATAACTAAATCCCTTATAGTTCCATCCTTTTGAAATAACTTTAAAGGATACTCCCCTTTTTTATTTAAGGCATCTACTAATTCTTTGTTTGCTTCCACAAAGACAATTTTATATCCTGATCTTTTTAAAAGATCAGCAATAAAACCTCTCCCTATATTACCTGCCCCAAATTGAATGGCTATCTTCATAACTCTATCTTTAGTTTTTCTTGATTAAGAAGATATTCTTCAGCCTCTGCACACCACCATCCACCATTTCTCTTAACAATTTCCCAAAGATCTTTATATATAGGTCGAAAATTCTCTTCTCCTTCATAACTTAATCTTTCCAAATCATCAATATTTGTTAGTGGGAAATTAAGGTGGGTATAAATAAGCTTTTTCCCTCCTGGAATTTTAGGAAAATTTAAAAGAACTTCCTTTGCTGTATTTATTCCTCCAATATGGGTTATCATAGGGGAGGGATTTAATATTCCCTTTGCAACTAATTCCAAGGCATCCCACATATCCTTAGCATTTCCTCCTGATGTTGCTACTATGTGATGTTTATCATAATGGATTTTAAAGAAATTAATCTTTGCAGAAAAATTATGATCCGTAGGACCTGCAAAGAAATTCATACATCCATCTCTATCAAGAAGAGAATCTGCCTCTTCCACTAAATTGCTACTGGGATATAATACAAAGATATCATCATATTTTATATTTTTATAAGATTGATCCTTCAAAGGATTTATAAATCTCAAATCTACCCCTTTTTCCTTTGCTTTTTCGGGAGGATAAGCCTTTTTAGCTCTCTTAAGCTTTTCATCGTCAATATCAGTTATTACTAATAAGCTTGGTCTTTGGGGACCATTTATAAAATAGTCTAAAAAACCTAAACCCATAGGTCCTGCTCCACCTAATATTGCCAGTTTTCCTCCTCTTTTTATTCCCATAATATGATCATAGCTATTTTCTTTAGTATGATACTGGGCATTTACAGCACCTACAATACAAGATATGGGTTCCACAAGAGAACCTTTAAAGAAGGAGTCTCCTTCATAAATCAAAAGACAATTCTGTTCCATAACTTCCCTTGCGATTATTACCTTTGTGGCAAGTCCTCCAAGATATTTATAAGAATACCCCGGAGCACTTAAAATCCCCACAGGACCTCCTTCATATAATAAGGCAGGCTGAATTGTAAATCTTTGTCCCTCTTCATATTTTCCCTTCCATTTTTCTCCCACATTAAGAATTCTTCCTGCCATCTCATGTCCAACTATTACAGGATTTTTATCTATATCCTTTGGAACCCTTGGATGATCCGCTCCTTGGGTAATCTCTTTATACGTAGAAGGACAACTGGTATCTGAGATTATTTCTGCTAATATCTCATCCTCCTTTATATCTGGAAGGAGAAATCTCTCTAATCTTAAATCCATTTTTCCATACATTCTTAAAGCTATAGTATCTGTAGGCATATTGAAACCCCCTTTATTAGTCAATTAATAATTCTGGTCTTTCTAATAATTCCTTGACCTTCATTAGAAATCTTGCCCCATATGCTCCATCTATAACTCTATGATCTGCGGACAGGGTCATTTCCATCATTTTCCTTATTTTTATTTCTCCGTTTAAAACCACTGGTTTTTCTTGGATAGTTCCCGTTGTAAGAATTGCTACCTCAGGAGGATTAATAATTGCCAAAATGGATGAAACTCCAAATATTCCTACATTATTTACAGTAATACTACCATTGGAAATTTCTTCTAAACTAAGTTTTCCCTCCCTTGCCTTTTCAATAAGGCTTTTTCTTTCCCTTGCTATTTCTTTTAAATTCTTTTTATCTGCAGATTTTATAACAGGAACCATGAGACCTTCATCCCCTAAGGAGACTGCAAATCCTACATTTATCTCAGACAAAATTTCTATTTCATTTTCTTTAAATCGGGAATTTATAAAGGGAAAATCCCTTAAGGCTAAAGCCGTTGCCTTTATAATAAAATCGTCAAAGGATACTTTTACCTCAAAGTTTTGTTTTGATTTAACATCCACAAGCTCTGTCATATCCACATCAACAAATACATAAAAATGAGGTATAATCTGTTTACTCTTTGATAATCTTTCCGCTATGGTTCTTCTCATGGAAGTAAGGGGGATCTTTCTAATTTCTATCTCTTCCTTTTCTTTAATTTCTTCTACTTTTTTCTCCTCTATTTCCTCTTCTAAGGTATCTGAGATATATGCTAATATAGTTCCCACAGGAACAGTTTCTCCTTCCTTTACCAATATTTTTCTTAAATAACCTTCTTTTTCACTTTCCAACTCCATTACTGCCTTTTCCACTTCTATCTCCAAAATTGGTTCCCCTTTGTTAACCCAATCTCCCTCTTTTTTTAACCAAGTAATTACTGTCCCCACTTCCATAACTTCGCTAACCTTTGGCATAATTATATTTTTAATCATTTTATTTCCTCCCTTTAGAATAATTTTTTGATTTCTTCTATAATCTTTTTTTCGTTAGGTAAGAAGGCTTTTTCGAGAACTGGTGATGCAGGCGGTGGACAATAAGGTGCACCAATTCTTAAAGGTGCACTCCTTAGAAAAGCTTCTGCCTTTTCTACAACCTGTGCAATAATCTCAGAAGATAAAGACATAAAAGATACCCCTTGGGTTACTATGGAAAGTCTTCCTGTTCTCTTTACTGATTCAATTATGGTCTCTATATCTAAGGGATATAAGGTTCTAAGATCAATTACTTCAACCTCTATTCCCTCTTTTTCTAATTCTTCTGCAGCCTTCAGAACTGCATAGATCATTGCAGACCAAGAAATCATAGTAATACTTCTATCATAACTTCTGGCTTTTCTTTTAATCTCTGCCTTTCCAATGGGAACAATATATTCCTCTTTTGGAACTTTTCTCTTGGATAAAGAAGTAAGAAGAGGATCCTGTAATAAATTCTGATGCTCTATATAAATTACAGGATTATCTTCTCTTATTGAAGCTATTAATAACCCTTTTGCATCATAAGCATCGGAGGGAGCAACAATTTTTAACCCAGGAATATGAGCTAAAATAGATTCAATACTTTGGGAATGTTGCCCAGCATAACCCTTTCCCCCTCCAATAGTTGTAATGATGGTTAATGGGATTTCCGCCTGTCCACCAGACATATACCTCATTTTTGCTGCCTGATTTCCCACCTGATCCATAGCAATAAGTATAAAATCAATATACATTATTTCTACTACAGGTCTTAATCCTCTCATGGCAGCTCCAATACCTGTTCCCACAATTGCAGCTTCTGAAATGGGAGTATTAAATATCCTCTCTCTACCAAAGATTTCCAAAAGTCCCTTGGTTGCCCCAAAGGAACCTCCATAATCTGCAATATCTTCCCCCCATAAAATAACCCTTTTATCCCTTTTCATCTCCTGATAAAGAGCTTCAATAATAGCTTCTCTATAGGTTATCTCAATATTAGGATCTCTGTCTTTAAAAGCAGGTTCTTTTAATACTTGAACATTTTTAAATTTCTCTGGAACATTATTATTAATTCCATTTTCTTTAAATAAATAAAGAGTCATATCCTTAGGATCTGGATTTGGAGATTCGATAACTTTTCCAGCAATATTCTCATTTCTTAACCTAAATTCTTTCTTTAAAGCATCGATTTCCTCTAAGGATAAAACGCCTGCATCTATAAGCTCTTTTGAATATAATTCAATGGGATCATATTTCTTCCATGTTTGTAGTTCCTCATAACTTCTATAAGTGGCATTCTCTGGTTTTTCCAAAACATCACTTAGAGAATGGCCCATAAATCTATATCCCCAAAACTCAAGAAGAATTGGCCCTTCTCCTTTTCTTGCTTTATCCACTGCCCTTTTTACTGCATCTCTTACCGCAAGTACCTTCATTCCATTAATAACTTCTGCATACATTCCCTTTTTGTTATACGCAAATCCTCTTTCTGCAAGATAATCTATACCTGTAACCTCGCCTCGCTGTTGTCCTGACTCTCCATACTGATTATTCATAATCATAAATATTACAGGAATTCCAAATCTTTTACCCATTAATCCATTGGTAAATTGGGACATACAAGCCATATTTATTGCTTCATGGGCTATTCCTGTATTCATAGCTCCATCACCAATAAAACATAAAGTTACTTTTCCATCTTCAAGAAATCTTGATGCCATTGCAGAACCAACAGCAATTCCCATGCTTCCTCCCACTATAGCATTGGCTCCTAAATGTCCCAAACTAAAGTCTGCAATATGCATAGAACCCCCTCTTCCCCTACAAATACCCCATTCCTTCCCAAAGAGTTCTGCTATGGACCTAAAAAGGGCAATTTGGAGGGCAAACTCAAAAAGTTCTTCCTTACTTTTACCCTCAAAACTAAAACCTAAGAAATCTGCAACTTCTTTATTTTTTAAGATGAAACCCCTCAATTCCTCTTCCTTCATTCCCTTTAAACCAAAGTAACTTTTAGCTAAAGCATCTCCATGTCCTCGGTGGGTGCTTGTTATATAATCGTCTTTCGTTATCACTGATATTCCCCCTGTAGGGACAGCTTCCTGTCCGATGGAAAGATGAGAAGCACCTATATAAAGATATCGAATGGGACCATATTTCCCCTTGTTTACCCTTAATTCATAAATCATTTCTTCAAAATTTCTGATAAGAAGCATACATTTAAAAAGATCAATACTTTCCTCCCTTGTAATATTTCCTTCCTCTAATTCTTGTTTTAGATTTTTATTATATTGAAACTTAGGTATCTTTCCTCCAACTTCAATGTATCCTGCCTCAAATTCTGGGAAAATATTTATTTCCTTTGGCATAATTTTTCCTCCTTCTTTTTAAATATCAAAAGTTGAAGAAACAATTACCTCAACTCCTTCATTCCTCAATTCCTCTATATGCTTCAAAGGAACTTTATCATCTACAACAATTTTGTTTAAAACTTTCGTAGGGGCTACAAAAGCAAAACACTCTTTCCCAAATTTACTATAATCTGCAACCCCTATAATTTCTCTTCCCATTTCAATTATTAATTTTTTAATTTGAGCCTCAACAATACTTGCAGTACTCATCCCCTTTCCTGGAATAATTCCAGAGATTCCAAGAAATGCTTTATCTACTCTAAATTCTCTTAAAACTCTTTCTGCTAATGGCCCTACTAAAGCTACAGTTTCCTTTCTAAGGATTCCTCCTGTAAGAATAACTTCAACTCCCCTTGCATTTAAAAGCTCCCGTGCAACCTCTATAGAGTTTGTTACAACTGTCAGATCATGTCTATTTTTAATATTTTTGGCAATTTGAAAGGTAGTACTTCCAGTTTCTATGAAAATCGTTTCTCCATCATTTACTAATTCCGCTGCCTTCATTCCTATAGCCATTTTTTCCTTTAGATTTTGTCTCTTTTTTGTAGCATATAACGGTTCAAAGGAAAAGCTTTGAGGGAGAACAGCACCTCCATGGGTTCTTTTCAATAAACCTTCTTTTTCTAAGGCCTCTAAATCTCTTCTTATGGTTGCACCAGTAACATTAAATATTCTTACTAAATCGGAGACCTTTACTCCTCTCTCCTTCTCTATCAATTCTAATATTCTTGTTCTTCTTTCCTCTGCTAACATTCTTTCCCTCCATTCCATATATATTCATTTTTTTTCATTTTTTACTTTCAATTGTTAGTTTATGTTATTATATGTTTTCAAAATTGTCAAGAAATTGTAGTTATAAGAACCTCAAAAATGGATTCTAAAAGAAAATTAAAGATAAAAATATCTTTTTAGAAAGATGAGCTATTTCTTCTATATAACTTAATGTAGAATTTCTGATAGAGAAAAAGTATATGAAACTAAAATAACTTATGCTAAGATTATTAATAATAAAATAGAGTTTTTGAAAATATTTTTGAAAGGAGATGATAGTAAAATGTTTGGTCAAAGGTTTTTAGTCTTTCTGTTGGTTCTGTTTTTTGTTTTCCTTTTAAATTTCGAAGGGAATTTAAAGGCTATAGAGATTCCATCACTTAAAGAGGTTTATAAAGATTATTTTCTTATTGGAGCTGCAGTTAGTCACAATAGCATATATACTTATGAAGAATTATTAAAAAAACATTTCAATAGTTTAACTCCTGAAAACCAAATGAAGTGGGAATTGATTCATCCAGCTTTATACAAATACAATTTTGATGATGCAGATCAAATTGTAGAGTTTGCAATCAAGAATGGAATGAAGGTAAGGGGTCATACTTTGGTTTGGCATCAACAAACTCCTCCTTGGGTATTTGCTGGCACCAAAGAGGAAGTGTTGGCAAGATTGAAAGATCACATTAAAGAAGTTGTAGGACATTATAAGGGAAAGGTTTATGCTTGGGATGTAGTCAATGAGGCTCTCTCTGATAATCCTGTTGAATTTTTAAGAAAAGCTCCTTGGTATGACATTTGTGGAGAAGAGGTTATTGAGAAAGCCTTTATCTGGGCCCATGAGGTAGATCCAAATGCAAAATTATTCTACAATGACTATAACTTGGAAGACCCTATAAAGAGAGAAAAAGCCTACAAATTAGTTAAGAAACTTAAAGATAAAGGAGTACCCATTCATGGTATAGGAATTCAGGGACACTGGACTCTAAATTGGCCTACCCCAAAAATGTTGGAAGATTCTATTAAAAGATTCTCCGAATTAGGTGTAGAAATTCATATAACTGAATTTGATATTTCTATTTATTATGATAGATATGAAAATAACAATTTCAAAATACCTCCAGAAGATAGAATTGAAAGGCAAGCTCAAATTTACAAGGAAGCTTTTGCTATTCTAAGAAAATACAAAGATTTGGTAACTAATGTAACTTTTTGGGGGGTTGCAGACGATTATACTTGGCTCTATTTCTGGCCTGTAAGGGGAAGAGAAGATTATCCATTACTTTTTGATAAGAATCATCAGCCTAAAAAAGCCTTTTGGGAAATTATAAAATTTGGAAAATAAAAATTTAAAAGGAGGTAGTCTTATGAAAAAAGCTTTTACACGAAGTCTAAGTATATTCTTAATTCTTTTGGTAGTTTCTTTCACTATATCTTATGCTGATGCCCAAAGGTATGTAGATAAAAACTTTGGATTTTCCATCACTCCGCCAGATGGCTGGGAAATCAAAGATGGAAGACCATATAAAGTAGCAATAATCTTTATTGGACCTATGGAGGGAGGTTTTAGGGTCAATTTTAATATAAATGTTGTAGCTGTGCCTGGAGTGACTAATATTGATGATGATCTCATCTCTGAAATAAAGAAGGCATTAGAAACTTCAATAGGAATAGTCGACTTTATCTCTGAAGGAGAGATAAAAGTTTCAAAATATGAAGGTTATGAAATTACATATATTATAGAATTTGCTGAAGATTTATTTTTAATGCAGAAGCAAATTTACGTAATCAACAATGGAAAAGCTTATATTTTTACCTTTACTTCTTCAGAAGAAACTTCTGAAAAATATCTTCCTTTATTTGAAGAGAGTTTAAAATCCTTTGAAATATTATAAGATTTATGGGCAAGTTTAAAAAACTTGCCCATTTTACCATTTTTTCTCCTCTTTAAATCTATTACTTAACTAAAATTATAAAATAAAATTTGTTTCTTATAAATACATAAAAAAGACTTAGGGACGATAAATGTCCTATTAAAAATTCCTATATGGGAAATAATGGGTGAAGTTACTTCTAATATGAGTCTCATAGTAATTAGGGGGGAGATTTGCTCTCTCCCCCCTAACTTAAAGTGGTTTCTATCTTACATTTAATCTTCCTAAAAGTGTATTAATACAATCATTTACTGCTCCTTTTATCACCGAGCTACCTGAAACAAAATCTCCGAAAAACCACATACCTTTTTTTATAGCCCCTGTCTGGTCAAATATTAATTCATTTCCTAACATATCATAAACTCTTATAGCTACTATTGCCTCTCCCTCAACAGTGGTAAGTGGAACAATAGGCCATATAGGAAGCAATATAATCAACCAGTTAAATTCTCTCCTACTACTAGCACTTATTATATTCATATCTAACATATAATCTGCATTTTCCCTTTGATACACTATCTCAAATCCTAATACTTTAAGTTTATTAATAAGATAAGCCTTTGCTGGTTCAATTAATTCTCCATTTACACTGTTTACTCTGTTGATATATACCTTGTTTTTTATTTGAGTAAAACCTAAGTTAACAAAAAAGAAAACTATAAACATGAGAATAATAAATTTTTTAAAGTAACCCTTCACAAGAATCGCCTCCTTATTTTAATTTTTTGTAATTAATTTTAAATATTAATAGAGTCAAAAACGGACCTTATAAAAAAATTAATAAGAAATTCCAGTTTACATTATCAAAATTTAGTCATTAACTAAGAAAAAATACGCTACCTTACTTCACTAATCTCTAATTTCATGATAAAATAAATTAGAATTTAGGGCGAAGGAGAAGTTGGAGAAACCGCCCTACCTTTTAAGGTAGGTGCGGTTTTTTCTTTTTATTAGGAAAGGAGGCTAATCATGGATGTAATTATTATTGGGGGAGGAATTGTGGGAACTTTAATTGCAAGACAATTATCCTTCTATTCTCTAAGAATTCTCCTTTTAGAGAAGGAAAGTGATATTGCCATGGGAGCTACTAAAGCAAATAGTGGAATCGTTCATGCTGGTTATGATCCTTTGCCAAATACTAATAAAGCTAAAACAAATGTCAGAGGAAATAAATTATACCCTGAACTTTGTTCTCAATTAAAGGTTCCCTTTAAGAGAAATGGTGCCTTTGTTTTAGCTTTTAATGACGAAGAAATAAAGATATTAGAAGAATTGAAGGAGAGGGGAAGGATAAATGGAGTCTTAGGATTAGAGATAATATCGAAGGAAGAGCTCTTAAAAAGAGAACCTAATATAAATCCAGAGGTAAAGAGGGCACTTTATGTTCCCAATTCAGGAATAACTTCACCCTATCTTTTAGCAATTTCTGCCTTAGAAAACGCATGGGAGAATGGTGTAGAAGTCCATTTAGAGGAGGAAGTTCAAGGAGTAATAAAAGAAAAAGGAGGATACATAGTAAAAACCAATAAAAATTCTTATTTTACAAAATATATTATAAACTGTGCTGGGATTAATGGAGATGAAATTATAAAAATGGCAGGAATAGACTTTTCCTTTGAAATAACTCCAAGAAAGGGAGAATATTTTGTTTTAGATAAAAAGATGGGAAACTTAGTCTCCTCTACTATATTTCCTACTCCTACCCCCTTAGGAAAAGGAATTCTCGTAATTCCTACAGTAGAAGGAAATATTCTTTTGGGACCTAATGCCCAAAATATAAATGATAAGGAGGATAAAACTACAACTCATGAAGGGCTTAAGGAGGTATGGGAAAAAGCTACAAAATTAGTCCCAAATATTCCCTTTTCCTCTGTAATAAATACCTTTGCAGGGATAAGAGCAAGTAGCAATTACAAAGACTTTCTAATAGAGGAGTTTAATTCCCATAAAGGAATTTTAAATATTTTAGGAATAGACTCACCAGGACTTACCTCTGCACCAGCTTTAGCAGAGATTGCGGAAGAATGGCTAAGGGAAAAAGAAAAGTTAATTCCCAAAAAGGAAGCTAAAAAGGAGAGGGAAAAAACTTTATATTTTAGAGAATTAACTAATGAGGAGAGGGAAGAACTTATAAAAAGGAATCCAAAATGGGGACACATAGTCTGTAGGTGTGAACATGTGAGTGAGATGGAGATAATAGAATTTATAAGACATCCATTAACCCCAAAAACCTTAGAAGCATTAAGAAAAAGATTAAGGGTAGGGACCGGAAGATGTCATGGTGCCTTTTGTACACCCCATATTTTAAAAATTCTTTCTAAAGAATTAGGAAAACCTATGAATTCTTTTACATTAAAGGGAGGAAATTCTAAAATTCTTTTTGGAGAAAATAAGGTGAGGTGGAAAAATGAAAAAGGAAGTTGATATAGCAGTGATAGGGGGAGGTCCAGGAGGATTAGCAGGAGCTTTTTCTGCAGGAAAAAGAGGCCTAAAGGTTCTTATTTTGGAAAGAGGAGAGGAATTAGGAGGAATATTAAATCAATGCATTCACCCTGGATTTGGCCTTTTATATTTTAAAGAGGAGCTAACAGGACCTGAATATGCAGAGAGATGGATAAAAATGGTTGAGGAATTAGATAATATAGAGATATGGACAAAAACTATGGTTTTGGAAGTATCTCCTGATAAAAGGATCTTAGCAGTAAATGAGAAGGGATTATGGGAGATAAAAGCGAAAGCTATTATATTTTCCATGGGATGTAGGGAGAGAACTCAAGGAAATTTAGCAATTCCAGGAACAAGACCTTCTGGAATTTTTACTGCAGGGACTGCTCAAAGATTTGTAAATATAGAAGGCTATCTTCCTGGGGAAAAAATTCTTATTTTAGGCTCTGGAGATATAGGATTGATAATGGCAAGAAGATTAAGATGGGAAGGAGCAGAGGTTATTGGGGTGGTAGAAAAGCTTCCTTATCCTGGGGGTTTAACAAGAAACTTAGTTCAATGTTTAGAAGACTATGATATTCCTCTATACTTAAGTCATACAGTTGTAGAAATTAAGGGAAAAGAGAGATTAGAAGGAGTATATATTGCTCCTGTAGATGATAAAGGGAATCCTATATTGGAAAATAAAAAGTATATTTCTTGTGATACTCTACTTTTATCCGTGGGATTAATTCCAGAAAATGAGTTATCAGAGATGGCTGAGATTCCATTGGATGGAAAAACAGGAGGACCCTTTGTGGATCAATTTTTAATGACAGAAAAGGAAGGATTTTTTGCTTGTGGTAATGTTTTATTAGTAAATGACTTAGTAGATTATGTAAGTCTACAGGGGTTATTAGCAGGAGAATCAGCAGAAAAATATTTAAAAGGAGAAATAAAAAGGGAAAAGAAACTCCCTGTAAAAATTAATGGAAATTTAAGGTTAGTAGTTCCCCAATATTTATCTTACCCTATAATTTTACCTGAGATAACCTTTTATTTTAGAGTATTAAATCCAAAGGAAAATTCTATTCTCTATCTTAAAGAGAAAGAAAAAATATTAAAAACTTGGAAATATCCTATGGTAAAACCGGCTGAAATGCTTGTTATAAAAGTAAGTTCAAGTATATTAGAGAATGTGGAAGAGATTAATTTTGTTTTGGAGGGTTCAAAATGAAGAAATTAACATGTATTGTCTGTCCCCTAAGCTGTAGTTTATTTATAGAAGAAAAAGAAGAATTAAAAATTACAGGAAATAAATGCGAGAGGGGAATTAAGTATGCAAAAGAAGAGATAAGAAATCCAAAGAGAGTATTAACAACAACAGTTAAGATAAAGGATGGTATATATCCTGTTATTCCTGTAAGAACATCAAAACCTATTCCCAAGGATTATATATTTCCCCTTCTCAAGAAGCTTTCAGAAGTGGAATTGACTGCTCCTATCCCTTCAGGATATAAAGTCTTGGAAAACATATTTAATTTGGGAATAGATGTTATAACTACCAGAGAAATGAAAAAACTTAATAAGTAAAGGAGCTTCCTCCTATAAATTCCCTTAGGATTGATGTCATGGGAACCTCTGTGGGAGATAGGGGAAGAAAATGGGATAATATATCTAATATCCTTTTTGCCTCGGGATATTCTGGATAATAGGGGGGAACTGCTCTTAACATGGGTTCTGCAAAATTTCTCAAAACAGAAAACTCATAGACCAATGCAGAATTGAACATAACATCTGCTCTCTCTTGGGTTGGGAATACATAAAGATCTTCTGCCTTTCTTACTGATGGCCATTGCCTTATGGAGTCTAAGACTCCATATCCTCTAAATATACTATCTCTTACTATTCTTCTCATCAATCTTGCATCAGTAGTGGGAACTCTATTCTGATTATCAATATTAAGATGGGTCAAGGCACTAACAAAAATGTGATATTTCATATATCCTGGAACACAGGATGTAATTTCAGGATTTAAACCATGAATTCCCTCCATGACAATTAGACTTCTTTCCTCTAATTTTATTATCTTACCTGATTTTTCCCTTCTTTTCCTTTGAAAGTTATATTTAGGAAGTTCTACTTCTCCCCCATTCATAAGAATTATTAAATGCTCATTAAGGAGTTTTATATCTAATGCCTTTGGGTTATCAAAATCATAATTTCCAAATTCATCCCTTCCAATATATTCAGGAGGTAAAAAATAATCATCCATCTCAATTACTTGAGGCTTAATTCCATTTACCTTTAACTGGATCTGTAATCTTTTACTAAAAGTAGTTTTTCCTGCAGAAGATGGACCAGCAATAAGAACTAATTTTAAATCAGGAAGCCTTGAGCAAATTTCATCAGCAATTTGGACGATCTTTTTCTCATGGAGAGCCTCTGCTACTTTTATAACATCAGAAATTTCTCCCCTCTCTATAGCAGAATTTAAAGAGGCAACATCTACCAAACCTAATATCTCCAACCAGTTTTTATATTCATAAAAAGCCTGGAATAATCTCACAATCTCCTTAAATTCACTTACCTTTGATAAATCTTTATCATCAGGCAAAACAAGAACAAATCCAGGTTGATAGAGTTTCAGGGAAAAAATTTTAAGATATCCTGTAGAGGGAACTAAAGGAAGATAGGAATATTCATAATGATTTTCCACTTTATATAATGGAATTTGGGGAGAAGATATATACTTTAAAAGTCTTATTTTATCTTCTTCTTTTCTTTCCTCAAAAATCTTCAAAGCTTCTTCCTTAGGGACAATTATTTTTTCTATAGGAATATCCTTCTCTGCTAATTCCTTCATCTTCTCCTCGATAAGTTCTAAATCCCTCTGCTTTGGAATATAGTTCCTAAACCTCCCGTATAAACTTTTATGATAGGAATGTTCCACAACTACTTTCAAATCTGGAAATACTTTCTCACAAGCTAAATTTAAAAGGAAAATATAGCTTCTCTCCCATACCCTTCTTCCAAAGTTACTTTTTATATTAATAAAATCTAATCTCACATCATCATTAATCAAATAATTAAGATCTTCTATTTGATTTTCAATCCTAACTGCAACAGGAATATCATTATCTCCAAATAGATTCTTCATTAATTCTTGGTTTTTATGAATTAACTCCTTAGCAGTCAAAGGACTTTCTTCCCAAATCCTTATGGCTCCTCTAATCTCAACATTTGGCATTTTTTCCCTCCCTATATGTGATTAAAATCACATATAAAAATGTATTTTTAGGTTTATAATATAGCATAAAAATTTTAAAAGAAAGAGGTATAAGAAAATGTTTAAAAAACTTTTAACCCTTCTAATTTTAACCCTTTCTCTATTTCTTCTTACCAATACCATCTTTGCCCAAGAAGAAAACAAAGCATATGTTGCAGGAGTTGCTATTGTAGAGGATATATCTGAGGATGAGTACGGTTTAACTTTACTCGATGGTTTGTTCAGTATTACAAATTTTAGGAAATTCCCAGCAGTAGACAATTTTAAGGTTTATTCCCGCTGGTTTGGAATTGGAAAGCATAAAATAAAGGCACAAATAGTTGATTCCCAAAATAATATTGTAAATGAAAGTAACGAAGAGAATCTTATTTTCGAAAAGGATTATGAAACCTATTATTTTTCCCACGATTTTAATAATACAGTTTTCGTTAAACCTGGAGTTTATTGGGTAGAAATGGTATTAAATGATGAAGTGGTATTTAGTATGCCATTATTTGTCCAATTATCTGGCCAAGAAGTTTCCTTCGAATTAGAATCAGAGCTTCCCTCATTAATCTTTTCATTACCTGCAATAGAGGTATATGAAAAAGATAATGGACTTCAAGCCATATCTGGAGTATTTGAATTCCTTAGATTTAAGAGATTTCCTAGTGCTGATGATTTTATTATAGTTAATGGATGGCACTCAGGAGATGGAGAATTTTCACAATACATAGAGATATTAGATCCTGATGGTAATGTAATATATGTATCGGAGCCTCAGACCTTTGAAACAAGTCCAAAGAGTATAACTGCAGTATATGATGAATTGATAGACTTTATATTTCCAAAGGCAGGAATATACAAAGTAAGGGTTTATTTAGAAGATACTGTTGTTATGGAATATCCTATTCTTGTGGAGCAATTTTAAAAAAGTATTTTACAATCAAATTATGAAGTCTTGGTCTAAATTCTATCATCTGCTCTAAATTTTTTTCACGGGATATATGGGTTCTATTGGAAAGAAAGATAACAATTATTTTTTTTAATGGATCAATCCATAAACTTGTTCCCGTATATCCCGTATGTCCAAAGCTTTTCTCGCTAAAAAGATCCCCACAAGAAGAAGATATACTTTTAATCATCCATCCTAAGCCCCTTTTTTCTTCCCCAAAAGATATATGTTCCTTAGTAAATAATTCAATAGTATAAGGAGAGAAGATCATATATTCCTTATTTATTAAAGATCTTGCATATCTATATAAATCCTCTGCAGTAGAAAAAAGCCCTGCATTTCCACTTATTCCTCCTTGATAATAGGCTAATTCATCGTCGGGCTCTCCTCTTAAAATCTTTTCATCCCTTTGAGAGGTAGGTGCAACTCTTTTTTCATCCTTTGGAAGAAACATTGTATCCCTCATATTTAAAGGATCAAATATATTTTCTTTTACATATTTTTCAAAGGAAATATTTGTTATTTCTTCCACAATATATTTCAAAAAAATAAAATTTAGGCAAGAATACACATAATTTTCCCCTGTTTTATAAGAAAGTTCTGTTTTCAAAAGTTCTTCCTTCAATTCTTCAGGGTTTTTTGTATATTTCCAAGCATTGGAATAGGGAGGAAAACCTGATGTATGGGTAAGAAGATGAAATATTTTTATCTTTGATTTTTCTTCATTAGAAAATTCCTTTAAAAATTTTCCTACGGAATCCCAAAGCCTTATTTCCCCGTCTTCCAAAAGTTTCATTATTGCAGGGGTTGTAGCAACAACTTTTGTAAGACTTGCAAGATCATATATGGTATCTAAGGAATTTTCCTCTCTTTCTGGAAACAATGCTCTATATCCATAAGCTTTTTTAAAAAAGATTTCTTTATCATTTCCTACTAATAAAACTCCTCCTGGAAAGGTCTTATTTTCTATATACTTTTCTACAAGTTCATCAATCCTTCTCATAATTTCCTCCCTTGGAATTTATCTTGCACTTTATTATAATATACATATGTCATGATGTCTATATAATTAAGAATTAGAGGGAAAGCTATGAGAATAATAATTCTTATTAAACAAGTTCCTGCTACTGATAAGGTAAAAATGGATGAGGAAACAGGAACTATGAAAAGAGAAGAGGTAGAATCAGTTATAAACCCTTTAGATTTATACGCTATAGAGGCAGGACTACAAGTTAGAGAAAGAATAAAAGAAGATATAGAGATAGTAGTCATTTCTATGGGACCTCCAAAGGCAAAAGAAGCAATAAAGGAAGCTATTTCTATGGGGTGTGATAAAGGGTATCTTCTTTCGGATAAAACCTTTGCAGGTGCAGATACCTGGGCAACCTCCTTTACCCTTTCTACATTTATAAAAAAATTAGGAGAATTTTCTATCATTTTTACAGGAGAAAGAGCTACCGATGGAGAAACAGGGCAGGTAGGACCAAGTCTTTCTGCCCAATTAGATCTTCCCATATTAACCTACGTAAGTAAGATTAAAGAGATAGGAAAAGATTATATTATTGTGGAAAGGGAAATTGAAGAGGGAACAGAGGTAGTATTTTCTTCTTTACCTTGTGTAATCTCAGTAATAAAAGCAATTTCAGAGCCAAGACTTCCCACCCTGGCTGGAAAGTTAAGGGCAAGAGAAAGGGAAATTCCTATAATAACCCTTAAAGATTTAGGAGTTTCTGAAAGAGATGTGGGACTTTTGGGATCTCCCACAAGGGTGGTTAAGATTTTTTATCCAAAACTTTCAAGAGAAGGAATAAAAATTAAAGAAAAAAATCCTGAAAGAGCTGTGGATATAATCATAAAATTTTTAGAAGAAAGAGGGATCTTATGAAAGATGTGTTTATACTCTCTGAAGTAAGAGAGGGAAAAATTCATCCTGTAACTTATGAATTATTGGCATGGGGAAGATTTCTTACAGATAAATTAAAAGGAACCCTTTCTGCATTAGTGTTAGGAGATAACTTAGAAGATCAATTAGAAGAACTTATTTTTTACGGTGCGGATAAAGTGGAGTTTTTTAAAAATAGTGAGTTAGAAATCTTTAACGTAGAAAACTATTCTAAGGTTTTAATTCCCTTTATAAAAGAAAAAAATCCTGAAATTATATTAGCCAGTGCTACCACTCGAGGAAGAACTATTATGCCTTATCTTGCAGGAAAGTTAAAAACAGGACTTACTGCAGATTGCACCCATTTAGATATAGAGGAAGATACAGGGCTTCTTCTTCAGACAAGACCAGCCATTGGAGGAAATGTCCTTGCTACTATAAAAACTCCAGAACATAAACCTCAGATGGCAACGGTAAGACCTAAAGGCAAAAAACCTCTTTTAAAGGATAAAAATAGGAAAGGAGAGGTTATTATCCATAATATTAATGAGAATTTCTCATCAAGAACTAAAAGATTAGACCTTAAAAGAAGGGAAGAAGAAATTTCTTTAAGTGATGCGGAAATTATTATATCCGGTGGAAAGGGATTAAAAAATCCTCAAAATTTTTATCTTCTCTTTGATATTGCCCATCTTTTAGGAGGAGCAGTAGGAGCTTCCCGTTCGGTGGTAGATATGGGATGGATAGAGTATTCTCATCAAGTAGGATTAAGCGGAAAAACAGTAAACCCAAAAGTATATATTGCAGTAGGAATATCAGGGGCAGTTCAGCATCTTGCAGGAATGATAAATTCTGAAAACATTATTGCTATTAATAAAGATCCTGATGCTCCTATATTTCAAGTATCAGATCTAGGGATTGTAGGAGATGCAATAGAGATTCTTTCCCTTTTAAAAAGAAAATTAGAGGAGAGGAAGAAAAGGAATGTTTAAAAAAGTAGAAGAGAGAATTATTGATCAGTTAATAAATATCTGTGGAGAGAATGATGTATTAACAAATGATGAAGATTTAGAAAGATATTCTCATGACGAATCTAGCAGATTCTATGCTCATCTTCCTGAAGTAGTGGTAAGACCTGAATCTACCCAAGAGGTCTCAAAAATATTAAAACTTGCCAATGAAAATCTTATACCTGTAACTCCAAGGGGAGCAGGAAGCGGATTAGCAGGTGGAGCAATCCCTCTTTATGGTGGAATAGTTTTATCCTTTGAAAAAATGAATCAAATATTGGAAATAGATAAGGTAAATCTCACAGCCACCTCTGAACCAGGAGTAGTAACTAATGATCTTTGTAGAAAAGTGGCAGAAGAAGAATTATTTTATCCTGGATATCCTATGAGTGTTGAAACAAGCTTCATAGGAGGGAATGTAGCTACAAATGCTGGAGGAAGCAAAGTTATAAAATATGGGAATACAGGACATCATATTCTTGGATTAGAAGTAGTTTTACCATCAGGGGAAATAATAAATATTGGTGGAAAAAGGAGAAAAGATTCTTCTGGTTATAATCTTTTAAATTTATTTATTGGATCTGAAGGAACCCTTGGGGTATTTACTAAAATCATTGTGAACCTTATCCCTCTTCCTCCCTATACTGTAGATCTTCTTGTTCCATTTCCTACTATTGAATCTGCTATTTATACTGTCCCAAAGATCATATCAGAGAGTAAAGTTCTACCATGTGCTATAGAATTCGTAGATCGTGGATCCTATCATCTTTCAAGCATATATAGTAAGGAAAGATGGGAATATCAGGATAGAGCAGAAGCTTTTCTTATCATTCAATTTGATGGAAATAACAAAAATCAGTTAGAAGAAGCCTATATTAGAGCAGGAGAAGTTTCTCTAAAAGAGAAAGCTTTAGAAGTTTTTGTGGCCGAAAATCCCTTTGCCAGTGAAAAACTCTGGAGAATTAGAAGGAATTACTTAGAGGCAATAAAAGCTATAGATCCCTATGTGATATTAGGGGATGCTGTAGTACCCATATCCTTAATTCCTGAAATGTTAAGAAGAATAAGAGAGATAGGAGAAAGATATAAAGTGGAAATATATAATGTGGCTCATGCAGGAGATGGAAATATTCATTCTGCTCCTATAAAACCAAAGGGCTTATCCCCTGAAGAATGGTACCCTATTCAGGAAAAAATTTTAGATGAAATATCCATAGCTGCAGTAGAATTGGGAGGAGCAGTTAGTGGAGAGCATGGAATTGGCTTTTTAAAGAAGAAAATCCTTCATCTTTCAAAGAATAAACAAATTCTAATAATGAAGGAACTTAAAAGAGCCTTTGATCCCAATGGGATAATGAACCCTGGAAAGATTTTTAATTCATGATATAAAGGAACTTAAAGAATTAATTAAATTGGGGAAAATACTTTATAGATACTATTAACACATTATTTAGCTCCTTTGGCACCTCCTTCAGGGTTCTGTATAAGATGTACCAAAGAAAAAGATACAAGAGAAACGGTAGTTTCCAAAAAATTAAGGTCTTTGGGAAATAAGAGAAGATCCCAAATTTGCTATTGAGTATTGATTCCCTCCTAAGCTTTTTGCCTTATACATAGCTGAATCTGCCCAAAATATTAACTCTTCTAAATCTGGAATATAAGGATAAGAAGCAATACCAATGCTTATATTTAAATAGATGATATCTTTATATGGAGAAATTATTTTCAAAGAATTAATATTTTTTATAAGCTTTTCAGCTATTTTTATACTGTTATTAAGAGGTGTTTCAGGAAGAATAATTAAAAATTCGTCTCCCCCATATCTACCTACAATGTCTACTCTTCTACATGATTTTTTTAAAGTATTTGCAATTTTTTTTAAAACTTCATCTCCAAATTTATGTCCAAAGGTGTCATTTATTATTTTAAAATTATCAATATCAAGAAGCATGAGAGATAAGGGACGATTGTATCTTTGAGATCTTGCTATTTCTCTTTGAAAAGCATCTTCAATGGCTCTTCTATTTAATATTCCTGTCAATGAATCTGTAACTGCTAATTTGTTAACTTCTTCAAAAAGTAAAGCACCTTGAATAGCAGCACTAATTTGAGATCTAAGGGTTTCATATACTATTCCTCTTTTAGGTCCATATTCAAGGATTATGTAACCAAAGGGATTATTTTGGAAATAAAGAGTTAGTAATATAAAAGTTGCTCTTCTATTAGGGAGTAGTTCCTTAGGTATAAGATCTTTTAAAGGAAAGGTTATTTTTTCATGGATTAATTCTCCATCCCTACAAGCAAGTATTAAATTAGCATTTTTAGAAGGAGATTTTTTATCATATAAACATATATAAAAACTTCTAATTCCTAATTCAAGTAATCTCAAAGGTATCTTATTTATTATATCTTGCATATTAAAACTAGATATCAGATCAGCTCCTATATATCCCAATTGTTCTGTTTC
>CALHLF010000056.1 GCA_938034905.1 uncultured bacterium
TTTTAGATTTAAGTTTCTCAAAAACCTTTACTATTCTTCTATTCAAGCCTTAGTTAATAGATTCTATCGTTTCTTCCATGTCCATAAATGGGATTTTATTAGGGAATTATCTTCATATTTGATAGAGAATTCACATATCCTTTATTAATGAATTTTCTTCTAAGTAGAAGTATTAGGGAAATGGTTAACAATATTTATGGGAGTGCTTTTATTTATTGACAAAGATAAAAGATTACGATCATGTAATGAAATTACTGGAGAAAGAGATTAAGAAAAAGATAATAAGTTTTATAAATTTTGGGTTGTTAATTTCTACAAATTTATACAGATTGAGGATGAAGATAAGCAAGAAAATAAGAATAGTTCTTATATTGAAAAGAGGGTGAAAAAAGTGATTACAGGTCAGGTTAATTTTATGTTGCAAAGATAGAATAAAATCAGTATAATTTTAAAAAAGCCAACCTCTCCAGAACCTCACCTCCCCCACCCCCTCCTAAAACTGGAGAGGTTGGCTAAAATAATAAATATGGAGAAAAAATATCTTTATTTGGGGATATTTTTAATATCTTCTTCTCAGCTATACCTCTCTCTATTTCTTACTCGATTTTTTTCTATTTCCCAAGGATATCATTGGGCATTTTTAGTAATTGGTCTTGCCCTTTTGGGTAGTGGAGCCAGTGGGACCTTTTTGTCTTTACAGAAAAATATTAGTAAGGAAAAAGGCTTAAAGATCCTTCAAGTTTCATCATTAATTTCTCCTTTTAGTATTTTCCTTTCATACTTTCTTAATAATACTTTTCCCTTTGATCCATACCTTCTTCCTTGGTATCCTCAACAATTTATTTTATGGATATTAAATTTTATTTCCCTGCTTATTCCCTTCTTTTTAATAGGTCTTATCATAGTTTCTTCCCTTTCTTTATTTCCTGAAATAGCATCAAGAATTTATGGAATTACCTTTTTGGGAGGTAGTTTTGGAGTAGTCTTATTAAATTTAATTTTGCCTAAGTTAGATGAATTCTCAAGTTTGATTTTTTTAATAATAATTTCCCTTTTGGGATCAATCTTTCTTTTCTACGATAGAAAGCTTTTCCAAATTCTTGAATTTGTCTTACTCTTCTTTTTTATTCTCTTGATCTTTACAAAATTTTTATATATCTCCATAAAGTTTTCTCCCTATAAGGACTTGGAACAAATAAAAAAATATCCTCAGACAGAGATTTTAGAAACAAAGAGGAATACCTTTACAAGATTTGATTTAGTAAAATCTCCAGTAATAAGGTTTATACCAGGTTTAAGTTATAAATATATTGGAGATGTTCCCCATAATTTAGGATTTACCATAGATGGTGAGAATATTAAAGGAATAGTGAAGGAAAATGATTTTACCAATTATTTACCCCAAAGCAGTTGCTTTTTATTTTTAAATAATCCAAAGGTATTGATTATAGAACCGGGAGGAGGTTTGGATATTGTTTTATCAAGAGAGAAAAGGGCAAGAGAGATTTGGAGCGTAACTGATAATCCTTTTATAAATGAACTCTTAAAAAATAATTTTAAAGATTTAAAGAATATATATGAAAGTCCCAGAGTATTTTTGAAAAGAACTCAAGAAAAATTTGATCTAATTATATACTCTCTTCAAGAGTCTTTTCATGTTATTACCTCAGGTTCCTATTCCTTAAATGAAAACTATTTATATACAAAAGAATCCATAAAATCTTCTTATTCTCTTCTTACTCCATCCGGAATTTTATGTTTTACTCGATGGCTACAGAGACCACCTACTGAGGAGCTTCGCTTATTTATTACTATATATTATGCCCTTAAGGATTTAGAAATTGAGAATATCGAAAGGCATATTATTGTATTTAGAAGTCTAAATACTATGACATTTCTTGTTAAAAAATCTTATTTTACTCATGCTGAAATAAAAAGACTTAAAAATTTTCTTGAGGAAAAGGCTTTTGATTTAGTTTATTACGCCGGTATAAAGGACTATGAAATAAATAAATTTTGTATTTTAGCGGAAGAGATATATTATGAGGGTATAAAAAGATTTTTAAAAGAAAAGGAAAGGTTTATCAAAGGATATCCTTTTAGAATAGAGCCTCCTACCGATGATAGACCCTTTTTCTTTCACTTTTTTAAAATTTCTCAAGTTCCAGAGATATTAGAAAAATGGAGAAAAACATGGCAACCTTTTGGAGGAGCAGGTTTTATAATCATCTTTTTTATCCTTCTTTTTATAATAATTCTTTCCTTTCTTCTGATTATTCTTCCGTTAATTATTAGAGGGGAATCTTTCCCTAAGGACAAAAATATTTTTAAAATCTTTCTTTATTTTAGTTTTATTGGGATCTCCTATTTGTTTGTTGAAATTCCATTAATGCAAAAATTTATCCTTTATTTAAGCCAACCTATATATTCTTTTTCTGTTATCCTATCTTCTCTACTTTTATTCTCAGGAATGGGAAGCATCCTTTCTAAAAATCTTAAAAAATTCTTTCCATATACTATCTTTCTTTTAGGTTTTTTAATAATAATCTATCCTTATCTTCTTTCCTTTATTATTGAGAAAACCCTTCCTTTTCCCTTTATTACAAGAATTTTTTTGAGTATTTTTTTTGTGGGAGTATTAGGATTTTTGATGGGAATACCTTTCCCTACAGGATTAGAGATTTCAAGAAAATATTCAAGAGATTTAATTCCTTGGATCTATGCTATTAATGGATTTTTTTCAGTTATAAGTTCCTTTTTATCAGCTTTAATCTCTGTTTCTTTTGGATTTTTCTTTATTCTTATCCTCGCAGGAATACTTTATATTCTTTCAGGAATTTTACTTTCTTCTTTGTAATGGGACAAAAACAACTCCCCCAAGATCTGTAAATTTCAATTTCCCTTTAATTTTTTCTATAAGCCAAAGGGTTTGATATAATCCTGGAGGTCCCACAGGAATAACCATTCTTCCTCCCTCTTTTAATTGTTGGATCAAGGGAGGAGGAGTATGATCAGGAGCACAAGTTACAATAATAGCATCATAGGGAGCATATTCCTTCCAACCA
The DNA here is from genome assembly GCA_938034905.1 of uncultured bacterium. Lineage (GTDB taxonomy): Bacteria > Dictyoglomota > Dictyoglomia > Dictyoglomales > Dictyoglomaceae > NZ13-RE01. The sequence continues at coordinate 3,066 of CALHLF010000056.1, forward strand.
TAATATCCATCATCCCATTTTATCTTTACATACGTATATCCTAAGGATCTCAACCTTTCCTTTGCCTTTTCTGCTAAATCCTTTATAATCTCCACTGTATATACATTTTTTGTTATCTCCGCAAGGATTGCTGCTTGATATCCGGAGCCTGTTCCTATCTCCAACACCTTATCATTCTCTTTTAATCTAAGGGCCTCTGTCATAAGAGCAACTATATAAGGTTGAGAGATAGTTTGTCCAAAACCAATAGGTAAAGGAAAATCTCCATAGGCAGAGTTCCAAAGACTTTTATCTACAAAAAGATGTCGGGGAACCTTTAGCATAGCCTTTAAAACCCTTTCATCTTTTATACCCCTTGACTTTATTAGATTTACCATTTCTTCTCTTCTTTTTTGAAGCTCTTCTTCACTAATTATTGAAAAAACTGGATAGGAAAGGAGGATAACTAACAAGATTAAAAGAATAATTTTTCTCATTTTAAATCACCACAAAAAGAAAATACTATTTAAATTATATCAAAATCCCTCCTTCCATTTAAGGAAGGAGGGAAAGAAGAGGGTTTAGAATTTCAAATCTACAGAGTTTTCCCAGAGTCCGTGTATATTACAATAGGAGCTTGCAAAAATTTTCCCTTCTTTGGAAGTCTTAAATAGGCATTCCACTATGGGTTCCGTATATATGGAGCTTGTATCAGGACCTTGAGTAGAAGCGCCATGAGCAGAAAACTCAAATTTTGCTACTTCATAGGGATATTTTTCTCCTTCAGGTAAGAAATAAACTGCAATCCAAGCTATATAATGAGAAGAAGTATTGGGATGGGGTATTTCTTTTCCTACTGAAACTCTTATTTTAACCCCTTTTTCTCTCTCTTTTTCTAATATTTCAATCACAGGGACATGTTTTTCCTTTGTCCAATCTGCTTCCTGAAAAAGCTCCTTTAATTTATCCATAATATTACCTCCCTTTTTTAGAATTATTATAATTTAATTTTACAATTCCAAGGGAAAAATTTCAATTTATAAAAGGAAGAGGGTAAGGAGCAATTAATTCTTGACACCTCAATCTTTAATTGTTATTCTCTATAAGAAATATTCTATCTTTGTAAAGGGAGGCACTATGAAAACAAGGGAAGAAATTGTCAAAGATTTTCCTCAAAGTCAAGATTATATTTTAGAAATTCTCCATGCGCTCCAAGACAATAACCCATATAATTACCTAACCCCTGAGGATATTTCTGTATGTGCTCAATATTTAAACCTCCCCTATAGTTATGTAGAAGGTGTAGCATCATTTTATAGTATGTTTAGTTTAAAACCCAGAGGAAAATTTATAATAAGACTTTGCGATTCCCCTCCTTGTCATCTTGTAGGTTCTGAATCCCTTTTGGAATATCTCAAGAAAAAATTAGGAGTAGAGATAGGAGAAACCACAAAAGATAAATTATTTACCTTAGAGGTTACCAGTTGTTTAGGGGTTTGTGCAGTAGCTCCAGCTATAATGATAAATGATGAGGTATACGGAAATCTTAACCCAGAGAAGCTTGATAAGATTTTAGAAGAAAAGAGGGGTGAACTATGACAATACCAAGAAGTCATGTATTAATATCTGTTGATGCAAATTCTATTATTGCAGGGGTAAAATCTGTTGAATCTGCACTTATAGAAGAATTAAGAAAAAGAAACTTAGATAAAGAGATAAGTGTTATAGAAACGGGAACCCTTGGAATAATAGGAAAAGGAGTGGTAATGGTTGTATATCCTGAAGGAGTATTTTATGGAAATGTAAAAGTTGAGGACATACCAGAATTAGTAGAGGAACATTTCATTAAGGGAAGGCCATTAAAAAGGTTAATTATAGAAGCTACCCCACCTACTTTTATATCTCGAGAGGAAGTAGGATTAACTAAGAAGCAAACAAGAATAGTATTAAAAAATAGTGGGGTTATAAATCCTGAAAGTATAGAAGAGTACATTGCAGTAGGGGGATTTTCTGCTTTGGCTAAGGCATTAACTGAGATGTCCCCTGAAGATGTAATATTAGAAGTAAAAAATTCTGGTCTTAGAGGAAGGGGAGGGGCAGGTTTCCCCACTGGCTTAAAATGGGAATTTACAAGAAAATCTAAGGGAGATGAAAAATATATTTTATGTAATGCAGATGAGGGAGAACCTGGAACTTTTAAGGATAGACTTATTCTTGAAGGAGATCCCTATAGAATTGTAGAAGGGATGGCCTTAGCAGGATATGCTATAGGAGCAAAAGTAGGATATATCTATATTAGAGGAGAATATAAACTTTCCATAGAGAGGATGCAAAAGGCAATAGAGACAGCAAGAAATTATGGACTTCTTGGAGAAAATATTCTTGGAACTAATTTTTCCTTTGATATTTATATTAGAAAGGGAGCAGGAGCATATATTTGTGGAGAAGAAACAGCTCTTATTGAATCTTTAGAGGGGAAAAGAGGAATCCCAAGAATAAAGCCTCCCTATCCAGTGGCAAAGGGATTATGGGAAAAACCTACATCAGTTAACAATGTGGAAACCCTTGCAAATATTCCAGATATTATATTAAATGGATCCCAGTGGTTTAGACAATTTGGGACGGAGAAATGCCCTGGAACAAAGGTATATACAATTCTTGGCAATATTATTAATGCAGGACTTATAGAGGTAGAAATGGGAACAACTTTAAGGGAGATAATCTTTCAATATGGGGGCGGAATTCAAGATGGAAAGAAATTTAAATGTGCATTAGTTGGTGGTGCTGCAGGTGCCTTCTTAGGAGAAGAAATGTTAGATGTTAAGATGGATTTTGATAACTTAAGGGAATATGCAGCAGTATTAGGATCCGGAGCTATTTTAGTTATGAATGAATCTGCCTGTATTGTGGATATGATGAAGAGTATTCTTCATTTCTTCAAACATGAGTCTTGTGGAAGATGCACCCCCTGTAGAGTGGGAACAAAGAAATTAGTTGATATAATTGAAAAATTTGCACATTTAGAAGGAAGCGAAGAAGAATTGGAAGAGATGGAAAAAATAAGCTTAGTTATGAGGGATACATCCTTCTGCCCCTTAGGGCAATCGGTATATCTTCCTGTAAGTTCTGCCCTTAAATACTTTAAAGACGAGTTTATCTCCCATTCTAAAGAAAAATATTGTGTTGCAGGAAGATGTAAGGAGAAGAAGGTTTTGGTAGAAAAAATTTAAAATTTAGGGGGGATTTTCCCCCCTATCTTATTTCTATCCCCAATAATTTTTTAACCAAAATTCCAATAATAAAGGTTATGAAGGAAACAGAAATTATAATAAAGAGCATTTCTAAAAATCTTTTTTTGAATTCTATCTCTTGGGCAACAGAAACATAAAAAGTAAAGAAAATTACAAGAAAAATTGCAAAGATTAAGGTGAAGATAAAGGAAATAAAATAATTTTTAAAGATAAAATAGGGTAAAACTAAGAAAAAAACAGCTAAAATATATGTTAATCCTGTAATAATTGATGCCTTTATTGGGCTTTTGTCTCCTCCTTCTGATTTTGTAGATAGATATTCTGAGCCTGCCATGGATAAAGATGCAGAAATTCCTGTAATAAGTCCTGAGAGGGCAACAAGGGAGGTATTTCTTAAAGAGAAGGTTAATCCTGCAAGGGTTCCTGTTAGTTCCACTAATGCATCACTTAATCCTAAAACCATAGATCCCACATATCTTAATCTTTCTTCATCTAAGATTCTTAGAAGGTCCTCTTCATGTTCCTTCTCATCACTAACAATTTCCTTTATCTCAGGAAAATTATTTAATATTCCTATATAACTCCTTTGGGCAAGCCTTTCCCCTTTCTCCATTAACTTTAAGCCAAAGGTAAATCCAAAAATTTTTAAAATAAAGAGGTAAAGCCATACTTTAAATCTATTCTCTCCTATATCCCTTTTGGTGATCTCCTTTAACTTTTTATAATGCTCCTTCTCCTCTTCAGCTAACTTTTTTATTATTTCTTTATTATGAGAATCCTTTATTCCTTCGGAGAATTTAATATAGATGAAATATTCTGTGATTTCGTTTCTTTGTAAAGTTAATATTTTATTTTTTATTTCATCTTCCATCATAATAAATTTATTTTATAAGAATCTCTTTAAAAATTCCAGATTCTTTTTTCCTGTTTCCTCTATACTTAAATTCGATACACATTCCAAAGATATATATCCATTATAATTTATATTTTTTAATGCTCTAAATACTTCAGAAAAATCCAAATTTCCTGTTCCCGGAATTCCTCTATTATCATCGGAAACATGCACATACCAAATTTTATCTCTGTAATTAATAAAGGTATCATAGACACTTCTTTCTTCTTTATTTATGTGATAGGTATCTGCAAGAATTCCAAGATTTTCTAATCCCAATTCCTCTATGAATTTATAAGTTTCTGAAAATTTATTAAGAAGAGTAGTCTCCGAAGAATTTATAGGTTCTATTAGAATTTTAATTCCTAATTTTTGGGCATATTCCCCACACTCCTTTATACTTTCTTTTAAAATTTTTAAGGCTTTTTCTTTATCTTCGGGCTTTCCCCTTACTAATCCAATAATCACAAAGGAATTAAATTTTTCTGCTAAATCTATATCCTCTTTTATTCTTTTTATAGCCTCTTCTCTCCCCTTTTTATCAAAACTACTTAAAGATAAACCCTCTTCTGTAAATGCCCTTCCCGTCCCAATAGCAGATATTGCCATATTTTCTTCTTTTAAAACCTTTAAAATTTCACTATAATCTACAAGTTTTGGATCCCTTACTGCTAATTCTACTGCTGAATAACCTAAATTTTTTGCAATTCTTATCCCTTCTATTAAGTCTCCTTTAAAGGTTAAGGCATTGAATATAGCATCCTTTGTGGTAATTACTATAGAAAATTTCATAATTTAAACCTCCTTTAATATCACTCCAGCAGCCTTTGCAATAATATTCATGATTTCTTGAGGAGTAACATCTTCCTTTTTGAAATCTCCAACTTTAATTCCCTTCTCTAAAATTACTAATCTATCTGCTACCTCATATACGTGGTATATATTATGAGAGATAAAAATAACCGAAAGACCCTTTTCTCTTACATTATTTATATGTTCCAAAACTTTTCTTGTCTCGCCTACAGATAGAGCAGCAGTAGGTTCATCAAGAATTAGAAGTTTTGCCCCAAAATACATAGCTCTTGCGATAGCTATTGCCTGTCTTTCTCCTCCAGATAGAAAAAAGACTGTTTCATCAGGAGATCTTACCCAAATACCTATTTCCTTTAAATATTCAGAAGTTATCCTTTTCATCTCCTCTATAGATAAAGTAATACCTTTGACTATTTCTCTTCCCAGGAAAAAATTCCTCCATATAGGGAGAAGATTAACCAAAGCTAAATCCTGATAGACAGTTTCTATTCCCATTTCTCTTGCTTCCTTAGGAGAATTAAAGGATACTTTCTTTCCTTCAAAATATATTTCTCCCTCATCAGCCTTTTCATAACCTACTAAAATTTTTATAAGGGTTGATTTTCCTGCCCCATTATCTCCAAGAAGTCCCACGATCTCTTTTTTTCCTACGTTAAAGTCAACCCCACGAAGAGCTTGTACCCTACCAAAATTTTTCTTAATATTTTTCATTTCCACCAATAAATTATTTATCATTAGAAACCACCTTCCTTAGCCAGCAATTTTCTTTCTAATTTTTATATTTATAATTGCTGCAATAACTAAAATAACCCCGATAAAAGCTCTATACCAATAGGCAGGAGCACCAGCTAATACTAAACCACTTCTTATCATACCTATCATAAAAGCCCCAAGGAAAGTTCCAATTATACTTCCATATCCACCTGAAAGAAAGGTTCCACCTATAACTGCAGAGGCGATAGCTTCTAATTCCATTCCCTGCCCCAAAGTGGGATCAATAATCTTAAATCTTGAAAAAGTAGTAATTCCTGCAAAACCTGCCATAAGACTACAGATTATAAAGTTTATAAGTTTAACTCTATCAGTGTTAATACCTAAGGCCTTTGAAGCAACTAAATTTCCTCCTGTAGCAAAAGTCCAGTTTCCAAATTGTGTTCTTTCAAGAATAAAGGCAAAAATAATAGAAAAAAGAATAAACCAGATACCTGAATATCTTAAATCACCTATACATGTTCCCCCAAAATATTTTAAAAAGGGTATGTGCTCTAATAATGTTATAGGGAAGCCTCCTGTTATCGCTAAAAGAATACCTCTAAAAAACATCATACTTCCAAGGGTTGTTATAAAAGAGGGTATTCCTGTTTTTAAGGTGATAATACCATTTAAATATCCAATAAATGCACCTAAGGTAATCCCCAAAATAAATCCTAAAAGAGGATTAATCCCGTTATTTATTGATAAAGCTAAAACCATAGGGACTACCGCAAATGTGGAACCAACTGATAAATCAAATTCTCCTGAGATCATTAACATAGTGATTCCTATGGCAACTAATCCTAATTCTGCTGCCATAGTAAAGGTAGATAATAAATTTTCCCAACTTATAAATTCTGACGATAAAATAGAAAAGAGTATAAAAATTCCAATAAAACCAATTATTGCCCCCATCTCTTTTATTCTAAAAATTTTAACAACTTCTTTTAAAAACCCTATACTTTTTAATTCCATCATAAAAGAACCTCCTTAAAATAAGGGGGTTCCAAAAGGGAACCCCCTTTAAGAAATTAATTTTATTAAATTAATTATCTATAGCCTGCCTTTACAGTTTCTTCTACTTTTTCTACATTTCTTTTATCTACCACTAATGGACCTGTTAATACCTTCTCCTGAGGAATTAAGCCATAATCTAAATAAAGTTTAAGGAATAGTATTGGCAAATATCCTTGTAGATATTGCTGTTGATCAATAGTAAATACTACAACTCCCCTCTTTATTGCATCGGTTATTCTTGTGGTTAAATCAATAGCTCCTATCTTAACCTTTCCTACTAATTTTTCTTCCTCTACAAGTTGAATAGCGGGATGTGCTCCTAAAGGACCTAAGGTAAATATGGCATCGGTATCAGGATATCTTTGAAGATATGCCTTTAATGTGGTGAGAGCCTTTGTAGGATCTGTTCCTATATCTAATTTTTCTACAGGAATTTTCTTTTCTCCTAACACATCACTTATACCCTTTGCCCTTGCCTCTAATCCTGCATGTCCTGGCTCATGAATTGCTACCACCGCTCTTTTTGGAGTAAATTCCTGTAGCATCCTTCTTCCTGCGTATACTCCAGCCAAATATTCATCCATTCCTACATAGCAAAGGTATGGAATTGCTTTATCTGGTGGTCTATCATCAGGAACATTTATAGCGATAACAGGAATTCCCATTTTTATTGCCCTTCTCAATGGTTCATCTAATACTACAGGATTAGTAATTGTAACCACTAAACCATCAGGTTTCTTAGCTATGGCACTTTCTAAGAGGTCAACAAATTCCTTAATACTAAACTTCTCTGGCCCAAGATAGTATGCTGTCACTCCGAATTTTGCTGCCGCATCCTTTACTCCCTTCATTACAACTCCCCAGAAGGGATCCGCAGGTCCTCCATGGGATACTACATAAACGTTTAATTTGAGAATAACCCGGAAAGATTAATAAAGATATTAGGAGAATTAGGATTAGGAGGGGAAGAAACTTTTTTATAGGCTCAACCTCCCTTTTTTTAATTTATCCAAAGGAAAAAAATTCCTTTGGAACTCTCACTAATTTTGTAACCGATACCAATTTTAAAGTATTATTAAAAAATTGTAAAGGGGGGATTTATCCCCCAATTTCTAATACGGCATTCCTAAGGTATATATATGCTTTCCCCCATTTAATGGTCCTTTAAGATATTCCTCTACTTCTTCTTTATTCCTTTGGGTGAGAAGTTCTGTAGGTGGTAATTTCCCTGGTGGAAATTCGGTCATTATATCATTTACAAGTTTTTCCATATAATCTAAAAGGGCTTCTAATCCTTCTTTTGCCTTCTCTGCATCTGCCAAAGTTGCCCTTCCCACAACTCCTTCAGGATAAGCAGAAACTTCAATGGGACCACATCCCACATGACCATACCAAGCAATGGGTCGCCTTAACAAATTTCCTGCCTTATCCACATGCCCCTCGGGTAAGAATCCAAAGGGTTTCGTATCTACAGCATCTTCCATTTTTATCATTTCTGGGAAGAGGCAAAGGGACCAAGAAGTCTCTACCTCATCTGCATGTATAAAGGGAGTCTCGTAGGATCCTCCCTGTTCCTTTGTTTTAAAATGATCTGGAATTGCATGATACCAGTTTAAATTAATTATAATTGCTGGAAGTTGATAATGTTTTGCCCATTGATGAATAGCGGTAGGTATAACATACTCCTGACCATGTCCATTAAGAAGGATCATCTTTCTAAAACCTGTATTCCAAAAACCTGCAATAACTGCTTTTAAATATCCTATAAAATATTCCTCGGGTACAGGTATTGTTCCAGGCATTCCAATATGGTGATAAGGATGGGAACCATACCATATAGGTTGAGCTATGGTACATCCTGTCCTTTGGGCCACTAACTCTGCCATTCGAGTTACTAAGAAGGTATCTTCTCCTGTACATGCATGGGGTCCATGATTTTCAGTGCTTCCCACAGGAATTATTATTAAATCACATTTTTTTAATCTTTCTTGAATTTCCCTCATGGTCATATTTTGGAAATATAGACCTGAGGGTTTGTCCATATGTCCTTCACCAGGTGGAATCTTCCATTTTCCAGCCATTTTTTCACCTCCTACATTTTTATAGTGATTTTCCCATCTTCTCTTTTAGTAGCCTTTTCCATTGCCTTTAGGGCGTCATCCAAAGAAAATCTTGATGTAATTATCTTTGTCATATCAATTTTCCCAGAAGCCATAAGATTAATTACATTGGGAAAAGTTCCATATCCAGAGTGTCCTTGAGCTCCAAATATTTGGCTGGCATGGGTTTGGAAATGCTCCAAATAGATGGGGACTCTTTCTGCTGCTCTTCCAATTTGTACGATCTTTCCATCTATAGCAAGGGATTTTTCCATTTCAGGAATAGTTTTAGAGGGCGATCCTGCAGCCTCTACATGCATGCTCACTCCTACCCCTTTTGTCTCCTCCATTATAACTTCAGAGGGGACCACTTCTCTTGGGTCATAAACGAAATCTGCTCCCACATCTTTTGCTAATTTTCTTCTTATCTCTGAAACATCAAAGGCAAAAACCTTACTTGCTCCTCCAGCCTTTGCTAAAGCTATTGCAGAAAGTCCTATGGGACCTGTTCCAAATACTGCTACATAAGAGCCTGGTTTAAATCCTCCTGCTCTTACAAACATTCCATTATATGCTACTGATGTAGGCTCTACTAAGGATCCTGCTTCAAAGGCTTTTTCTTTATCTCCATATCTTTCTGCAATCTCATCAATTTTC
>CALHLF010000057.1 GCA_938034905.1 uncultured bacterium
CCCATAAAGCCTTATCCCAATCTTCATTTTCTAATAAAAAACTATAAGGAGTATTCTTTAACCAATCTATAACTTCCACCCATTCTGCTTCCTTAAGCCACAAAAAGGAAGAAGGTTCTATAAATTTAGAAGTTTTTGCCTTTAAATTTGTAGATATAAATAGATACTTTTGATAGCTCATTCAACTTTCTCCTCTTAGTATTCTCGCTAAATCTAAAATATACTTATTTATTTCCTCATCAATAATACTTTCCAAGGTCAAATCCAAAATAGTATTTCCTATTTTAACCATAAATCCTGCTCTTCCTTCATATTTTTCACCTTTATAAACTAAATTATATTCATCACATAAATCTTTTATATCTAATTTTTGCTCTCCTTTTGCTAAAATAATTTCTCCTGATTTTATTCCCTCTTTATCTAACATCTTTTTCCAAAATTTCTGGTATTCAAGAGTATTTAGAGAAAGAAATTTATTTAAAATATCCTCTCTTAATTTTAAAATCATCTCATTTTCTAATGCAGATATTTCATCTTTAAATTTTAGCCTCTTTTTAGCTAAAACAATACTCTCCTCATTCGATAAAGTTTCTTCCAATCTCTTTATTCTCTCTTCCTTCCAAAGTTCTAGTTCTTTTTTCTTTTTCTCTAAAATTTTTTCCAATTCCCTTTCTGCTTTAGTTTTTATTTCTAAAATTTTTTCTTCTCTTTCCTTATCTAATCTTTCGATAATTTTTTCTAGGCCCATTTATATTTTCACTCCATAGAATAAAAAGATTATTGAAGTTATTAAAGAAAGAATAGCATAAGTTTCTACTAATGCAGGAATAATAATTGCCTGTCCTGAAGTCTCAGGTTTTTGGGCTACCATCTGTAGAGCTGCTGCACTAGCTCTACCTTGCCATATGGCACTAACAAACTCTCCAAACATTATTGGGATGGAGACAGCAAATACCAAAAGTCCTTGTTCAATAGTTAACTCTGGTAATCTTCCCCCTAAGATTCCTAATCTCAATAAAATAAGGAATGCAGAGATAAATCCATAAAAACCTTGAGTTCCGGGAAGAGCTTGAAGAATTAAAACTGTTCCAAAAAGTTCTGGTTTTTCTGATAAAACTCCTGCAGCTGCTTCTCCTGCAATCCCAACCCCCTTGCCAGAACCTGCAGCTGCAAGTGCTGCACCTAAAGCAGCACCAATTAAAGCAATTGCTAATCCCAACATAATACTTCCCTCCTATTTAGATTCTTTAAGTTTAAAATATTTTCCATCTATTTTAAAAGACTTGAATATTTTTCCTCCAGCAGAATAGAATCTTCCAAAGATTTCAAGAAACTGTAGACGAGTAGAGTGGACAAAGGCTCCTAATACGCTTAAGATAAAATTTAAAAGCTGTCCTGAAATCCAAATAATACTAAATAAAATCAAGCCAATAAAAGGAATATTTCTTACCATTTCAGAGAGTTGAGTTATTACAAAACCAAAAATTGAGCTCACCAAATTTAATGCAAAAAGACGAGAATAAGACAGAATATCTCCAATAAAAGAAGTTATTCCATATCCTCCTAATATACCATAAATACTTATCATTCCCACAATAATTCTTGCAATTCCCTTATACTCTCTACCCTGGGTAAAAATCAATCCTAATAAGCTTATTAAGATTAGATACTTAATAAAGTTTATGGAAGATACATTTTGAAGTTTTGAATAAAGGTATAATAATATAGAACCCAAGAAAACAATCCATAAAAGGGAATCAAATAAAGCAGATTTATAATCCCTCTTTTTCCAGGAAGATATAAATCTTAATATTAAAGCATAAAATTGAGAAATTATTCCAATAGATAGAGCTATACTCAATGCTTTTATTAAATCTGTAGACGGATTAATTATAGGAAAAATTCCCAAAAATTTTCCATCAGGTCCTAAAAATATTTGATTTCCAAAAAAGCTCCAGGTAATAATTCCTACAATTATAGATGGAATACTCAAAATTGAAAGTAAATCCATTAATTCCTTAGCAGAACCCTCAGGTTTAAACCTCTTCTTCACCAGTAAGGAGAAAAGAAGAAGTAATAAGCCATATCCGAAATCTCCAACACATATTCCAAAGAAGAGAAGATAAAAGGGAGCAGTAAAAGGTGTAGGATCTAAAGTTCCATAAGGGGGAAGTCCATAAAGCTTTGTTAAAAACTCAAAGGGTTTAAAAATTTTTGGATTTTTAAGAAGAACAGGAGGATCTTCATCTGGTAAAGGATCTCTTTCTTCCCAAACAAAATCTTCAACCTTTTCTCTTATTTTATTAATAAATTTTTCCTTAGTTCTTTTAGGAATCCATCCTGAATAAACTACAAAATATTTACTATCAAAACTAAAATTCTTAAAGCCCTTTTCTTGAGATTTTATATAAAAGTAATCATACCATGCCAACAGATTTGATTTTTTATTGTAAAGTTCCTTTGCAGATTTTAAAATTTCATCTAAATCTTTTCTTAATCTTTCTAGATGTTTCTTTATTTTCTCAAGACTCTCCTTGGGTTTTCCTTTTAAATATGGAATTCTATGAAACTCAAATTTACATTTCAATAAAGCTTCTTCTATTTTATCCTTATCTTCCTTTGGAATTATAAATATACATTTAATCTCCTTTTCTTTCTCCCAATATTTTATCCATCCTCTATCCCAAATATCCTTTGTTTCCTCCTTAAACCTTTCAAAATTTTCCCTTATAAAACTTCCACTATAGAAGGAAAATCTTTTAAAATTTCTTGGAAAATCAAGGGGTTCATCTAAATCTTCCCAATACAAAGTTTCTTGATATAAATTTTGAAGATATTTTTCTTTTTCTTCTAATAAATTTAAGGATCTTTCAACAGATTTTGCTTTTTTATATAAATCTTCCCAAGAGATTTCTTTTCTTAATTTTTCTAACTCTTCCCTTGAAATCTCAGGCCTTCCTCCAAAAAATCCCTCTAAGAATCCCTTTTTTTCAGGAAAGATCCTAGAAATGATCCTTACTACCTCTTCAATTTTATTCAAAAGCTCCATATATTCAGAAGATGAAGAAGATTCTTGCGGAGAAAGATCCTCCCAGTGAATTAAGGAATATTCTTTGAGTAAAGAGACTAATTTCTCTCCATTATCCTTAGAGACTGCAATCCAAAATCTTTTTATAGGTTCAATGGCCATAATCTATTCCCCAATCTTTTCCCAAATAAATTCTAAAGCTTTAGGATAATTTTTCTCTAATTTTCTTCTATATTCCTCTTTCTTCTTTTGAAATTCCTCTTCTAAATTTTTCTCTTTTTTATTTATTTCTGCTCTTTTTTCCTCAGCAATTCTTTTCAAAAATTCTTCAAAATCCTCCCTAATTTTTCTTTCCTCTTCCTCCCAACGAATAATCTCATTTTTAACCCAAGAGGACCAATAATCCTTTGCAGATTCAATATTTTCTTCAATTTCCTTTTCCTTCTCCACTATAAAACTTACAATATCTTTAATTTTCTCTTCCATATCCTTACACTGCCCTTACAACTTTGCCTGCCTTAAGACATCTTGTGCAAACCTTTAAAGTCACAATCTTTCCATTAACCACTGCTCTAACTTTTTGAAGATTGGGAAGCCACCTTCTTTTTGTTCTTCTATGGGAATGGCTAACTTGTAATCCAACCCATGGTCCTTTACCACAGATATCACATTTTCTTGACATCTTTTACTCCTCCCTTCATTATTAATAATACTCTGTCAATTATATCATAGGATTTCTAACATAAAAGTTAAAAAAACTTTAAGGGACAAAAAATTATTTACAAATCTTGACAAGAAGATTTTTAAAATGATAAATTGTATTGTCTAAATTTTAAAATATATTTTTGAAGGAGGGAATAAATGTTTGCAGTAGTAGAAACAGGAGGAAAGCAATATAAAGTGTCTATCGGAAGTATTATTAGGGTGGAAAAGATAAGGGCTAAGGAAGGTGAAGAAATTATTTTAGATAAAATTTTGCTTTTGAATAAAGATGGAGAGGTTTTAATAGGAAAGCCATACTTAGAAGGGGTAAAAGTTATTGCAAGGGTTCTAAAACAAGATAAATATCCTAAGGTTATAGTGTTTAAATTTAAAAGGAAAAAGCATTATAGAAGGAAATATGGACATAGACAACCTTTTACAAAATTATCCATTGAAAATATTGTTATTCAATAGAGAGGTGATAAAATGGCCCATAAAAAGTCTGGGGGAGCAAGTAGAAATGGAAGAGATAGTAATCCAAAATGGTTAGGTGTTAAAAAATTTCAAGATGAAATTGTATATCCTGGAAACATAATTGTAAGGCAAAGGGGAACAAAATTTTATCCGGGGTTAAATGTAGGAATAGGAAAAGATCATACCTTATTTGCCTTAGCTCCTGGGGTTGTAAAGTTTTCTATTAAAAAGGGAAAAAAGATAGTAAATGTAATACCAATTCAGTAAATGTTTATAGATAAAGCCAAAATATATGTAAAAGGAGGAGATGGGGGAAACGGATGTATCTCCTTTAGAAGGGAGAAGTTTACCCCAAAGGGCGGTCCCGATGGAGGAGATGGGGGAAAGGGTGGGGATGTAATCCTCGAGGCTGATGAGAATTTAGACACCCTTTTAGATTTTTATTATAAAAGACATTTTATTGCAGAAAAAGGTTCCCACGGTAGAGGAAAAAATCAGCATGGGAAAAATGGAAAGGATTTAATTATAAAGGTTCCTGTAGGAACTTTGGTTTTTGATGCTGAAACTAATGAGCTTATTGAAGATCTTATCTATGCTGGACAAAGGGTAATTGTTGCGAGGGGTGGTAAAGGAGGAAGAGGAAATTCCTCTTTTGCTACATCAACAAGACAAACTCCTTATTTTGCTGAAAAGGGAGAAAAGGGAGAAGAAAGATGGATATATTTAGAGCTAAAGATAATAGCAGATGTTGGATTAGTAGGTCTTCCTAACGCTGGAAAGTCAACTCTGCTTTCTCAGATAACCTCAGCTCATCCAGAAATTGGAGATTATCCCTTTACCACTAAATTTCCAAATCTTGGAGTAGTTCAGAGAGATGATTTTAGCTATACTGTAGCAGATATTCCTGGGCTCATCGAAGGAGCTCATTTAGGGAAAGGAATGGGACATGAGTTTTTAAGACATATTGAAAGAACTCGCCTTTTAATATTTATTCTTGATGGAAGTGATAAAATAAATTCTCCTGAGAGGGCATATTCTATTCTTGAGAGGGAATTGGAATTATATAATCCTAAATTATTAAATAAAAAAAGATTAATTGCTATCAATAAGATTGATCTTCCTGAAACCCAAGAAAGAATGGAAGAGATTAAAAATTGGATTTCTCAGAAAAATTTCCCCTATATTTTTATCTCTGCAAAATTTAAGTGGAATTTAGAAGATTTGATTAACTTAATCTGGGAAAACTTAAAGGAATTGATAGAAATTCCACAGATGGAATTAAAAGAGAAAGAAGAATTGAAAGAAGATATTATTTTCCTTGAAAAGGAGGGCGAATATTGGATTCTTTATGATAAAAAGTCAGTAAGCCTGGCAAATAGATTAAATCTTTATGATTTTCAGGCTCAAAGTTATTTTATAAACTATATTCGTAGAAGAGGAATATTAAAGGTTTTAAGAAAAAACAAGGTTAAAGATGGAGAACATATAAAGATTGGAGATTATCTTTTCAAATATTATTCATCACCTCACTCCCAATTGATACTTGAAAATGAGTAATAAAATTGGAATTTTAGGAGGAACCTTTGATCCAATACATAATGGGCATCTATGGTTTGCAGAATCTGCAAGAGAAAATTTTAATTTAGAAAAAATAATTTTTATACCCAATAAAATTCCTCCCCACAGGGATATTCCCTTTGCATCAGAAAAAGATAGATATGAAATGATCCTATTAGCAATAATTGATATTCCCTATTTTGAGGTTTCAGATATAGAAATTAAAAGAGAAGGAAAATCATATCTCATAGATACTTTAGAGGAAATGAGAAATATATATAAAGATAAAGAATTGTTTCTTCTCTTAGGGAGTGATGCCTTTAGTCAATTTTTATCATGGAAAGAACCTGAAAGAATAATAAATTTATGCAAAATAGTTGTAGGAAAAAGAGGGGAAGAGATCTTTAATATAAATTTAGAAAGATTTATTGAAAAAAATAAGGATAAAATACTTTTTTTTAATTTTCCATATTTTCCTATTTCCGCTCAAGAAATAAGGGAAAGAATTAAAATGGGAAAATCTATTAAATACCTTGTTCCTCCCTTAGTGGAAAGATATATTTACAAAAAGAGATTATATGGCTATACTAATTTATAAATTTTTGGAGGATTTGAATGACAAAAGAAAGCTTTAGTGTAATAACAGACACAACCTCTGATATTCCTGAAGAATTAGTAGAAAAATATGGTGTATATATTGTCAATTACTATATACACATGAATAATAAAGAATATAAAGAAAAGATAGATATTACTCCTGAAGAAGTGTGGGAATATTTGAAAAAAATGTAAACCATTTACCTAAAACTGCATGTCCTGGGGTTGGAGAATATTATGAATTGTTTAAGAAACTTTTAGAAAAGGAGAAGCCAATTTTAAGTATTCATATAACTTCTTGGGGGAGTGGAGCCTTTCAATCTGCTCTTAATGCAAAAAATATTATAAAAGAAGAAAACCCAAGTGCAGAAATAGAAGTATTTGACTCAAAAACTGTTTCCTTAGGAACAGGAGTCTTAGTTATAGAAGCAGCAAAGGCTTCTTTAAAAGGTTGGAATATTAGTGAGACCATAGAGCATATCAAAAAATTAAGAAAAGAATTTTTTCATGCTTTAACTAATGATACTCTTAAATATTTAGCAGCAGGAGGAAGAATAGGAAAAGCAAAATACCTTTTAGCTGAAGCTTTAAATTTTAACCCCATAATCTCTATTGATGAGGAAGGAGTAATCTTTGCCTTAGATAAAGCTCGGGGAAGATTAAAGGCTTATCAAAGGATTGTAAATCTTATGCAGGAATTTTTTAAGGAAAAAATTTCTTTAAATCTTGGATTGGTACATGCAGGAGTATATACTGAACTTGAAAGACTTAAAGAAGAAATATATAGAAAATTTACAATAAAAGATGTTATAATATCAAAATTGGGAGCTGCACTAAGTGTTCATGGCGGGCCAGGAACTGTTGGAGTTATAGCCTATCCTTCGGAGCTTTCCTTAGAAATTTAAAAAATTTAGATTAATAAGGTAAACTACCTTCGGGGCAGGGTGAGAAGGTTTTAATACCTTCAATTCCCGACCGGCAGTGATGATACCCTAATTAAAGGGTATCTAAGCCTGCGAGCAAGTGAGGAACTTGCAGATCTGGTGAGAATCCAGAGCCGACGGTAAAGTCCGGATGGGAGAAGGTAGATTAAATTTTTGAAAGAAATGCCCCAGGGTTTTTTACCTTGGGGCATTTTTCTTTTTATAAAAACTTAAAAGGGAGGTAAGATAAATGGGTACAAAAAAGTTAGTATTAGTATCTTTATTTACTGCCATTTCGTTAATCTTATCAATAAGTATTCATTTTCCTATTCTTCCTCAGGCTCCTTATCTTTTATATGATCCTGGGGATATTCCCCTTTTAATTATTGCTCTATATATGGGAATTCCTGAAGGTCTTTTGGCAACCCTTATCGTATCAATTCTTATGGCATTGATTACAGGACAGGGAGGACCTATAGGAGCATTAATGCATTTTATTGCCACAGGCACTTTAGTTAGTGTTGCAGGTTTCTTCTATAAAAAATTAAAAAGATTAGAGATTCCGTTAATCTTAGGGACCATATCTATGGCAGGAATAATGTCTATAGCAAATTTAGTATTTACACCAATTTATCTTGGGGTTCCAGTAAAAGATGTTTTAATTCTAATAGTCCCAGTAATTATTCCCTTTAATTTAATAAAAGCAGGAATAAACTCCTTTTTATCATATATTTTAACTAAAATTATTCCCTTTCCTGCTTATTTGAAGTAGAAAACTTGGGCAGGGATAGAAAAAGAGAAAAAACTATCAAAATTGCTCCTATTCCCTGCCCTACCCTTAACCTTTCATTTAAAAAAATCCGTGCAAATAAAAAGGCAAAAACAGGTTCAAGATTATATATAATAGCAGATTTTGAGGGAGATAAATATTTCTGTCCCAAAAGCTGTAATGTTAAGGTTAAAGCAGTAGCAACTATTCCTAAATATAAAGTAAAAGGTAAAGAAAGATATAGATTCTTAAATGACAAATTTGATATTTCAGTTATAGAGAAAATCCATGAAAAAATGGATGTTATAAGTAGTTCTCCAAAAGCAAGATTAGATATATCCACTCTATGAACTATATAGGATATAAAAAGAATCTGTAGAGTATAAGTGATAGCACATAAAAAAACAAGGATATCTCCGATATTAATTCCCGAAAATTCTTTTAAATCAATAGTCAAAAGGGAAAGCCCTAAAAAAGCCAAAAAAATTGTTAGCCATACCTTTTTAGATATTTTATTTTTAAATAAAATTTTTTCTCCAAGGGGAACAAAAAGGACCGAAATTCCTGTAATAAAAGCTGTTTTTGTTGCAGTTGTATATCTTAATCCAAAAGTTTGAAAAGCTATAGCTAAAAAATTTATAATACCTAAAATAACCCCTGATTTAGAGATTTTTATATTGTTTGATAAAAGTAAAAGATAAATAAAAAGAGAGATAGTTCCAAGAGTAAATCTTAAAGAGAGTAAAATTAGAGGAGATATATATTGGAGGGAAATTTTAGATACAGAAAAGGTGCTTCCCCATATTAAAGTTACCAAAGTTAATATCAGTATTCCCTTTAATTCTTTTTCCTTTCCCATAATAGAAAAAATTATAACATAATTTACAAAGGAGAAAATTTAGGGTAAGATAAATTAAAAGTGAAAAGAGGTGAGAATTATGATTCTTGAAGCTTTTATATTAAGTTTAAATTTAGATCCTCAAACAAATCAATTTGTGGTAGTACTTAAGGAAAAAAAAGAGGGTAAAAAATTACTTCCTATATGGATTGGACCCTTTGAAGCTAATGCTATTGCTATAGCTCTTGAAAAAATAACTACTCCTCGCCCTTTAACCCATGATTTAATTAAAAATATCTTAGAAAATCTAAATATTAAAGTCCAAAAGATCTTAATACACAGCTTAAAAGAAGGGACCTTTTATGCAACAATCTTTTTAGAAGATGGAGATAGAGTTATTGAAATTGATTCCCGTCCCAGCGATGCTATGGCTCTTGCTTTAAGAACACAATCTCCCATATTTGTTGAATCTCAAGTTTTTGATGAGGCAGGTATTATAGAGGAATATGCCTCCGATGAAGAATTGGAAAAATATCTACAAAATATAAATCCTGAGGAATTTAAAAAACAATAAAAATGGGTTGGGCTTTAATTAGTGTATATAATAAAGAAGGAATAAGATATTTTGCAAGGGAATTAAATAATTTAGGATATGAAATTATAGCAACTTCTTCTACAGCAAAGGAAATAGCAAAGGAAAATATTTCTATTCATGAAATTTCAGAATTTACTGGTTTCTCGGAACTTATAGGTGGAAGAGTAAAAACACTACATCCCAAAATTTTTGCAGGTATTTTAGCAAGAAGGGATAAAGAAGAAGATTTAGAAGAGCTTAAAAGAAACAACATTCCTTTAATTGATATTGTAGTTTGTAATCTATATCCTTTTTCTGAAATAATAAAAAAGGAAAATGTCTCCTTGGAGGAAGCATTAGAAAATATAGATATTGGAGGTGTTAGTCTTTTAAGGGCAAGTGCTAAAAATTATCCCTTTGTATTAGTAGTATCTTCTCCCCAAGATTATCAAGAGGTAATTGAAAGACTAAAGAATAATAGAGTAGATGAAGAATTTAGAAAAAGTATGGCAATTAAAGCCTTTTCTTATACAAGTCTGTATGATCAAATCATTACTAATTTTTTATCTAATAATCCTCCTGAAAGTTTAAACATCACTTTGAAAAAGGAATTAGAATTAAGATATGGAGAAAACCCCCATCAAAGAGCAAGTTTTTATCTTCTTCCTCATCAAGAATTGCCTTGGGAGAAATTACAAGGAAAGGAACTTTCCTATAATAATCTTTTAGATTTAGATTCTGCATGGAACTTGATAATGGAATTTTCTGAGCCTGCTGTTGCCATTATAAAACATAATAATCCTTGTGGAGTTGCGGAATCTTTTTCTCCAATATCTGCTTTTAGAAAGGCCTACGAGTCAGATCCTATATCTGCCTATGGGGGTATTGTTGCTTGTAATTTTACTATAGATGAAGAATGTGCAAAAGAAATGATTAAGTACTTCTTTGAAGTTATTGTTGCAAAAGACATTACTGAGACTGCAAAAAGAATTTTTGAAAGGAAAAAAAACTTAAGGGTTCTTATATATAGAGAAGATAAAAATTATAAAAATCCATGGGAGATACGATCTCTTAGAACAGGATATTTAATTCAAGAATTTAATAACTCTCTTATTAATGGATACGAAGTCAAAACTTCAAAAAAACCAGAAGAAAAAGATTTAGAAGAACTCACTTTTGCATTAAAAGTAGTTAAGCATACAAAATCTAATGCCATTGTGGTAAGTAAAGATAAAAAAACCCTTGGGATTGGGGCAGGCCAGATGAACCGAGTTGACTCAGTTAGAATTGCTTTAGAAAAAGCAGGTGAGAATGCAAAAGATGCCTATCTTGCTTCAGATGCCTTCTTTCCTTTCCCTGACTCTATAGAGTTGGCAGGAAAATATGGAATAAGAGCTATTATTCAGCCTTCTGGATCCATAAGGGATCAAGAGGTGATAGAAAAGGCAGAAGAACTGGGAATTATCTTAGTAATGATTTCTTTAAGACATTTTCGACATTGAATATCATAGAAGAAATTTTTAAGGCTTTATTTGAAAAATATGGACCCCAATATTGGTGGCCAGCAGATTCACCCTTTGAAGTAATTATAGGTGCTATTTTAACCCAAAATACTAATTGGAATAATGTAGAAAAGGCTATAAATAATTTAAAAAATAAAAATCTTTTAAATCCTGAGAAATTATATTATCTTTCTGATGAAAAATTAGAAGACTTAATAAAACCTTGTGGTTTCTATAAAATAAAGACAAAGAGGATTCGAAACTTTTTAAATTTCTTCTTTAAGAATTTCGATGGTGAACTAAATAAGATGGCAAAGAATTCTACCTACTTATTAAGAGAAAAACTCCTATCAATATCTGGATTAGGAAAGGAGACTGTGGATTCAATTCTACTTTATGCCTTCAACAGACCTGTTTTTGTCATTGATAAATATACAAGAAAAATTTTTTCCTGTCTTGGAATTGCGGATTTTTCCCTCTCCTATGATGAATGGCAAAATCTATTTCAAAATCTTCTTTTTCCCATATATCAACTCTTTAATGAATATCATGCACTCTTAGTGGTACATGGAAAAAATAAATGTAGATTCTGTAAAGGAACTTGTTTTATTAAGGAAAGATTTTTTTTAGAAAAAGTTCAATTTTATCATAAGGGATATCCCCTATTAGAAAATAAGTCCAATTATTATCTTGCCACATAAAGGACTTCCACAAAGGTGATTCCTCTAAAACTCCCCTAAAGCCACCTATAGTTTTTGACTCTCTAAATTCCTTTATGTGAATATTTGACTTAAATAAAGATAGAGTATTTATGCCATCAGTATATCTATAGTAATAAAAAACTATATCTTCCCTTTGAGGAATAAGGAAAATTTTTTCTAAAATATATCCAAAGGGAAGCTCTAAGGATATTTCTTTTAAATTTTTGATATCAATCTCTTTAAAAACTGGTTCATTAATAATATATTTAAATTTCCACAGAGGGTCTGGTTTAAAAAGATCATCAGGATAATAATATTCTTTTTTATATTTAATTTCGCTAAAGAAGCTTCTTGAAATTAATCTTCCTTCACTATTATATTTATCTTTTCTTAAAACAAAATAAGTTTCAACATCAATCCACAACTTAAGGGTAGGTAAATTAGTATATTTTGAAACTAAAAGAATAACTATAGCCTTTCTATCTGCTATAGTCTCTGATCCTATATTTATGATTTTATAATTTTTTTTAATGAGTTCTATTCTTTTTTTTATTTCAAGAGAATTATTTATAAAACCTGTAGAGGAAATTGACAATCTTCCTAAATTAGGAAGATACTCGATTTTTTTTATTCCATCATCAATAATTACCTTACCTAAGAGGAAAGGAGGGGCTAAATATTCTTTTCTTAATTTATAATTTCCTCCATATATTACCCTTGTAATTGAGATTTTGGGAATTCCACTTTCATCATAAAAAATACTTACTTCTGTTCCTTGAAGAGAAATCTTTCCATCTTTTTCTAAGACTTCCTGAAGGATATCATATAAAGAAAGAGAAATGGAAAGGGAAAGGATTAAAAGAAGAAAGACTATTCTTTTCATTTTTTATTTGTTCTGATATAACACAAAATCTACAAAGGGTTCTTCGAATATAAAAGATTTTTTCCATTTACTATGAATCTCATAAAATGTTTGTAATTCTTGAGATTTTGATTTTTGAATCCAAATTTTCTGGGATAGTAGAAAAATGAAGATTAAAGCAAAAGTTAATCCTAAAATAAAAAATATTCTTTTATAATTTCTTTGTACTGTTCTTTCTTCTTGATATCTATACCAAAGGTTATCAATAAAATTAATAGGAGGCTCAATCTTTGGAAGATTATGAATTTCTTTAATTATAATTTTCAAATCTTCCAATTCTCTTCTACAAAAGGGACAATTATTTATGTGCCTTTCTAATTTTATCCTTTTTTCAAAAGATAATTCTCCATCAATATACAAGGAGATCAATTTTTTTACATCCTTACATCTCATAGTTCTTCCTTCAACTCCTCTATTAATTTCTTCCTTAGTTCATCTCTTGCTCTAAATAGTCTTGATTCTACTGTTCCCATGGGACAATTCAAAATTTTTGCTATCTCTTCATAGGATAATCCTTCAAATTCTCTTAGAATTAGAACCTCTTGATATTCTTTTGATAAGCTCTTTATAGCTTTTCTTATTTTTATTCGCAATTCCATCCTCTCTAAGGTTTTCTCTGGATCGTCCTCAGTAGTGGGAATAATGTTTTCAAAAACTTCTTCGCTTTCCTCATCAATATTTTCATCTAAGGAGAAAATGTTTTTGTTTTTTCTTTTATAATCATAACTGAGGTTTAAAACAATTCTATAAAGCCATGTGGAAAATTGAGCTTCTCCTCTAAATTTATTTATATTCTTAAATATCCTTAAAAATACCTCCTGTGCTAAATCCTCTAAATCATTTATGGGACCCAATTGGAGATAAAGAATATTAAAAACCCTTTTTTCATATCTTTTAACTAAGATATTAAAGGCCTCTCTATCTCCTAATTTAATCAATGATATTAATGCTTTATCGGATAAATTATTTTTTTCCTCCCAGCCCAAGGGAGAATTAAGCTGGGAGGAAATATCATTCAATCCCCAACTTTTTTCTATTTCCCTATCCATAATCTACCCCAAGGATAAATTGGTTTTAAATACTTATCAAATTTTTTCTTCTGTTCCTCGGTTAAAATCTTTTTTATTTCTTCAATTAATTGCTTTTTTATATCTCTCAAATCTTTTCTTAAAGTTTCTAATTTTTCTCTATATCTTTCAAAAATATTTTTAATACTACTCTCCTGCTCCTTAGTTAAATTAAGATCCTTTGACAATCTTTCCAAAATATTTTCTTGAATTTTATTAGAAATCTCCTCCTCTAATTTTTGAAGCTCCCTTGCCTTCTCTTCTATTTTACTCAAGTTTAATTGCTTATCCCTTAAAAGTTCTCTTAATTCAAACCATACTTTATTCCTCTCCATAATCAATTTTCTAATATCTTGAGAAATCTGAATAGGTTTCGAAGTGATTCTTGGTGGTATTACTTGTGCTCTAAATCTATTTCGAGGAAAGGCATAAGTAAATGAGAAGAGTAATAGAGATATTAGTATAAATATCGTTAAGACTTTTACTCTGCCCATTCCTATCTCCTCCTTTCTCAAGTTTTCTCTATTAATAGACTTATTGATCTTTAAATTTATTCCAAATATTAAACTTCTGCCCATCTTCTTGATCTTTCTACTGCAGATTTCCATCTTAAAAGAAGTTCTTTTCTTTTTCCCTCATCCATATAGGGAAGGAAGATTTTTTCACTCTTCCAAATATTTTTTAATTCCTCTTGATTTTTCCAAAATCCTACTGAGAGACCTGCCAAAAAGGCGGTTCCAAGGGCAGTGGTTTCTACAATTTTAGGTCTTTCTACTTTAACATTGCTAATATCCGATTGGAATTGAAGAAGAAAGTTATTTTTAGATGCTCCTCCATCAACTCTTAATTCCTTTATAGGTATTCCTGTTTCCTTTTCCATAAGTTCTAAAACTTCTTGAGTTTGATAAGCTATAGATTCCAATGCAGATCTTACTATATGTTCCCTTTTTGTTCCCCGAGTTATGCCTATAATTAAGCCCCTTGCAAACATATCCCAATAAGGAGCTCCCATCCCCACAAAAGCTGGAACAAAATATACTCCCCCATTATCCTCTACTTTTAATGCCAACTCTTCACTTTCTGAAGAATTATTGATTAATTTTAAATTATCTCTTAGCCATTGAATTACCGCTCCAGCAATAAAGACACTTCCTTCTAAGGCATAAAAAACTTTGTTATTTAATCCATAGGCAATTGTAGTAAGGAGGCCATGAGAGGAGTAATGCATTTTTTCTCCAGTATTCATTAAAATAAAGCATCCAGTTCCATAGGTATTTTTTACCATGCCCTCTTCAAAACAACATTGACCAAACAAGGCGGATTGTTGATCTCCTGCATTTCCTGAAATTGGTATTTCTTGATTAAAAACTTTTGTGGTTCCATAGATATAACTTGAAGGAAGAGGTTTTGGCATCATAATTCTTGGAATTTTCATTATCTCAAGAAGTTCATCATCCCAATCTAAGGTTTTTAAATTAAAAAGCATAGTTCTTGAAGCATTAGAATAATCAGTTATATGAACCTTTCCATTGGTAAGATTCCAAATAAGCCAAGAATCTACATTTCCAAAAAGAAGCTTTCCCTCTTCTGCCTTTTTTCTTGCTCCTTTTATATTTTCAAGAATCCAGGCAATCTTAGGGCCTGAAAAATATGCATCTATAACAAGACCTGTTTTTTCCTTTATCAATTTCTCTAATCCTTCCTTTTTCAATTTTTCACAGTATTCTGCTGTCCTTCTACACTGCCAAACGATAGCATTATAAATTGGTTCACCCGATTCCTTATCCCAGACTATTGTAGTTTCCCTTTGATTTGTAATTCCAATTGCAACAATATTTTTAGGATTTATATTTGCTTTTAAAATTGCTTCTTCCATTACTTCCTTTTGAGAATTCCATATATCCCAAGGATTATGCTCTACCCAACCCGGTTTTGGGAAAATCTGTGAAAATTCCTTCTGGGAGATACTAACAATATTTCCATCATGATCAAATATAATAGCACGAGAGCTTGTAGTTCCCTGATCTAAGGCTAAAATATACATTGTAATACCTCCCTTAAAATTTTTCTTTTATTTTATCATTATTTCTTCTTAAGGGAGGAGATAAGATCATTTAGCATTTTTTTATAGATATCCAAATGATAAAAGGGATTTAAGGGTTGACCTTTACTCCATGCCTCCATAAACTTTTGAAACTGTTCCCTTTCTTTTTCAGAAATATTTGGACCCTGCTCTCTTCTCCATTGGGGTTGTTGTGAAGGTTGTTGTCCCTGTTGAGTTCTTTGCCGAATTCTTTCTCTCATCTCCTGCAGTCTCTTTTGTCTCTCTATCTCTAACTTATCTAGAAAGGTAATTTGAGCGTCAGTTAAAACTCCTTCTATCCTTTGGATAAATTTTTCTGCATCCTTCTTAGGAAGAAGATTAACCTTCCCCAATTCCTGAAGTATTGGGATTAATTTTTGAGCTTGTGCCTTTGTTATGACAGTCTTTTTATCCTTATCAAGCTGAGGGATATCTCTTAACAATCTTATAAGATATTGAACTTCTTCGGACATAAAAACTCTTCTTTGTTGAGTTGGAGCCTGTTGTTGAGCAAAATTTACCGAGAGTAATATCACTAATATTAAAGTCAAAAATTTCTTAATCATAGATTCACCTCCCCTTTTATTCATATCTTAGAGCTTCAATAGGATTTAATCTTGAAGCTCTTCTTGCTGGATAATAACCAAAAAATACTCCCACCATTGCAGATACTAAAAATGCCAGAACTACAGGATAAAAGGTTATTAGAGTGGAAAGACCAGAAAAATATTTTATAATCTCAGAAAGAATTATTCCTAAAATTATTCCAAAGGAACCTCCTGCTATGGAAACTATCACAGCTTCCATGAGAAACTGGAGAAGAATATCCCACGATTTTGCACCTACAGCTTTTCTTATACCAATCTCCCTTATTCTTTCAGTTACATTAACAAGCATAATATTCATAATTCCAATTCCACCCACAAGAAGGGATATGGCTGCAATTCCAGCGAGAAAAAGAGTTAGAGTTTGAGACGCGGAAGTTAATGCAGAAAGAATTGTGAGTTGATTCTGAACTACAAAATCATCCTCTTCAGGATTAGAAATCTTATGGTTTCTTCTTAATATTTCCTCTATTTGAATCTGAAGGTCACTCATAACATCAGGGCTTTTAGCTGAAATATAAATACTATTTAAAAATCTTCCCCCCTGAATTTTCCTTTGAAATGTAGTTAGAGGAATAAAGATCATATCATCGAGATTTGCAAACCCACCCAATTGACCTTGGGGCTCAAGAACTCCAATGACTTGAAAGGTAATTCCAGAGATTTTTATACTTTGACCAATGGGATTGTCATTTCCAAATAAACTTTCTGCAACTGCTGATCCAAGGACGGCAACCCTCTTTTTCCCTTTATATTCTTCTTGAGTAAAGAAGCTACCATCTTTTAAATTAATCTCCCTAATCTTTAAATAATCCATAGTTGTTCCTATTATCTGAGTATTTGTATTTTCTGCCTTATATTTTACTTGAGTATTTCTCTGAGCATAAGGGACAATGGCCACAATTTTATTAGAATCAAGCTCTTTTAAAAGAGTATCGTAATCATCATTGGTAATAGAACTTCGGGGGGCTCCCCTTACAAGACCTACTCCTCTTCCAAATCTTGGAATTACTGTAAGAAGATTAGATCCCAAGGAAGTAAACTGCCTTTCGATAGAGGCTTTTGTTCCTTCCCCAAGGGACATAAGGGTTATAACAGCAGCAACCCCTATAATTATTCCCAAGGTGGTAAGAAATGTTCTTAGTTTATTTGTGGAAAAACTATGAAGAGCCATTTTTATTATTTCTATGAACATCTCTATCACCTACCTAAAAATACCAGGTATTCCTATTCTTATTTGAGGACTTCTTTGCTGAGTTCCAGTGGAAGAGGCAACAGGAAGAACTATTCTATCCCCTTCAGAAAGACCACTCTCAACTACCACATTGGTTCCATCATCTTCTCCTAAGGAAACCCTTACTAACTCTCTTTTTCCATCGGATTTTAATACCTCAACATAGCTTCTTCTTCCCGTTTTTTGTACTGCTCTTAGAGGAATAAGAAGTACATTTCTCCTCTCTAATAGAATAATATCTCCATCGGCGCTCATCCCCACTTTTAATTTTAAGTCTTTATTTGATATTCTTACTCTAACTTTAAATATGGGAATATTACTGGATATTGTTGCTGTTGGAGATATTCTTATGATTTTCCCTTCAAATTCCTCATCGGGAAAGGCATCACAGGTAATTCTTACAGGAAGACCAGTAGATACTTTTCCAATATCAGTCTCGTCCACCTCAAGATTTAATTCTACATTTGTAGTATCAAGAAGGGTTAAGAGTATTTTATTACTTGGTATAAAATCCCCAACTTTTACACTAATATTTGCTACAATTCCTGAAAAGGGGGCTTTTACAACAGTGTTATTAAGATTTGCCTCTGCGTTGGAAAGATTTAATTTTGCCTGCTCTAAAGATAATTTTGCTCCCTCAAGATCCTTTTCTAAACTCTTAATCTTTATATCATAATTGTTTTTAGCTAATTGATAATTTAGATCTGCCTGCTCAAAGGAGTTTTTTGCCTTTTCAAAGGTATTTCTTGCAGAATCAAGATCATTTTGAGAAATTATACCATTCTTAAATAATTCTTGAGATCTTTCAAAATTTTTCTTAGCATTATTATATTCCAAAAGAGCATTATCCCTATTTATTTTTGCATTTTTTAAATCCTGCTCCAATTGTCTCCTCTGAGTTTCATAGGTTATTTTTGCCTTTTCAAAATTAAGCTTTGCATTCTCATAGTTTAGTCTTGCAACTTCATAGGTATTTTTATAATCAGAGGGATCCAATTTTACTAATACTTCTTTTTCCTTAACCATTTTTCCTTCTTCTACAACATATATAACTGTTCCCCCAACTCTACTTACAATATCAAGACTTCTTCCTGCTTCTAATGTTCCACTGCCAGATACTGAGATGAGAAGGTTACCCCTTCTCACCTCATAAGTTGAAATAGTTTCTCCCTTATTTTTATTTTGTGTTCTACCAAAGATAAGTAAAATACTTCCTCCTGCCATTAAAATTATTAATAAAATAAAAATTAATCTTTTTTTCATTTCTTAGATTCCTCCTCATATAGTGCTTTTCCTACCGCTAATGAGAGATTATCTAAGTTTTTCCAATAGGTATGGAGGGCAGAATAATAGGAATTTTCTGCTTTTATTATATTTATCTCAGAACTTATTAAATCAAGTTTTGTTATAAGTCCTGCAGAGAATCTTATATTTGAAATTCTATAATTTTCCTTTGCAAGCTCTAAATTTTTATTTTCTATATTAAGATTTTCCAAACTTATGTTTAATTGATCTAACCTTTGAGATATAGTTATTCGAGCATTATTTAGAGCTTGGTTAAGGGTAATTTTTGCACTTTCTAAGGAATTCTTTGCGCTTATTAATTGAGATTTTGGTGTATATTCATTATCATAAAGCTTTACTTGAAGCTCATAAAGTTCTACATTGTTTTTCGCCTGCACAATTGATATTAGATTCTCCTGAGCTACAGAAAACAGTTCATCAAATTTTAAATTTAAAGTTATTAATGGCAATTCCTGCAATTCCATATTCTCCATTGGAGCAATTCCTAAGGTTTCCCAAAATTGACTCCAAGAGATGTTTAAGTTATTCATTCCAGATCTCAAATTATTTTGGGCAGTAAGATAGTTTATTTCTGCCTGTTGAACATCTAAAGAGGTTGCATTTCCCAATTGAAATTTTATTCTTACTGCTTCTAATTGTTCCTTTGCAAGTTCTAACTGTTTTTGAAGAAGTCTTAACTGAGCCTTTGCCTCAAGAACAGAAAAATAAGCATTTCTTACACTTTGGATTACTTGAAGTCTTGTGTTATTAAATCTTAATCTTTCAAGTTTTGCATTAAGTTCTGCTTGTTTTAGAGAGAGTATTAAGGTTGTAGGATCCTTCTTTTTAGTTTCGTAGTCATGTAAAGTATTTTCAAGATTAATTTTAGCTACTAAATAATCTTTATTATTTTGAAATGCAAAATTCACAGCAGAATCAAAGGTAAGAATATTAATATTCTGGGAAAAACCTAAGGATAAAATACTAATTATAAAGAATAAACTAAGAAAAATTTTCTTCATGTTATTTACCTCCCAATCTATTTAGGATAATATCTAATTGAATTTTTTGAAGATTAAAGTTTAAAACTGCATCCTTTAAATCATATTCTCCTTGAAGATAATCAATTTCTGAAGCTTTTAACTCCATTTCGTTAATTAATCCTAATTCATATCTTGTCTTTTGGAATTCATAATTAATCTTTTTTTGTTCCAAAAT
>CALHLF010000058.1 GCA_938034905.1 uncultured bacterium
TGTCAAATTTTAAATTCTTTATCTTTATATCTTAATATCTCATGAAGACAAATTTAATTTGACTTTCTTCAAACCTTCCGTATAATAAATTAATACTTTTTTAATTCTTAAAGGAGGGCAAAAAATGGGAAATATATTAATAGGAATTCTTATTCTGTTAGTAATAATCGACATAATTTTAAGATTAAGAAAAAGAGAGGAACCTAAGATAGAAAAATTTGAAGAATTTAAGGAGATAAAATCAAACACTATAATGTTAGAATCAGCTGTTGCTCCTATATATTGGGCATATTTAATAATTAAACATGGCTTAGAAAGGGGAAAGGATTTTAAAATTCAAAAAGAGGAAACCAAAATTGGGAGAGATGAGGAGAATGATATAATTCTTTCTCATCCTACAGTATCAAGATTTCATGCAAAGATTATAAGAGAGGGAGAAAATTATTTTATTGAAGATTTGAATAGTGCCAATGGTACCTTTGTAAATGGAATAAAAGTTCAGAAAGAATTACTGCATGATAACGATATTTTGCAATTTGGTGATATAGTTTGTATATTTAAGAAGATTTAAGCTTTTTAACATAGATTAATAGATAATCAACTCCAGCTAATAAAGAAAAGAAAAATCCTATTATAAAAATAATATATGCAAAGGAAATTTTAAGTAAAATCATAATAATAGAAATAGAAGTGAAGGTGGTAGCAATCTTGCCAAAAGCTCTTGATGATATAATTTCTATTCCTTTAGAAAGAAAATATAACCCTAATAATAACATTAAAATCTCTTTTAAAAAGAAAATAATTACTAAAGATCTTGGAAGAAAGTTATTTAATCCAAAAAATAAAAGACTTATCAAAATTATAATTTTATCAGAAACAGGATCTAAAATTTTTCCTAATTTAGTAACTTGTTCTAATTTACGTGCCAAATATCCATCTAAAATATCACTTAATGCTGAAAGAATAAAGAGAATTAAAGCAGAAAAAAAGCTTTTCCTTATTAAAAATATAGTATAAAAGGGAATTATAAGAAATCTTAATATTGTAATTAAATTGGGAATTGAAATTACTTGTACAAAATCATTAGTCCAGCACCTATCCCACCAGCATCTTCTCCTAGTTCTGCCCATGCAAAACTCACTCTCTCTTTCATATAATTTAATACTCTCTTATAAAATTCTTCCCTCATAGGTCTTGCAATATATTCCCTAACATTAGCAACTCCCCCTCCTATGACTATTCTTTCTGGATCAATAATATGAACATAATTAGCTAATGCGATCCCTAAATAATATCCTGCATAATTAAAAATATGTAAGGCTAAGGAATCATTCTTTTCTGCAGCCTCTAAGATAGTTTTAACAGTAACTTTATTTAAATCTCCATTACTAATTTTCCAAATGAGACTTTCAGGATGTTGAGGAAGGATACTTTTTGCATATCTTTCTATACCACTTCCCGAGGCTATAGCTTCTATACATCCTCTATTTCCACAACCACATAAGGGGCCATCGGGGAGAACTGTAGTATGGCCAAATTCTCCAGCAATACCATGAGAACCTCTCCAGATTTTACCATCGAGAATAATGCCAGAACCAATACCCGTACCAATTGCCACAGATATCATTGTCCTTGTCCCTCTCCCTGCCCCTACAAGCCACTCTGCCCAAGCAATTAAATTTACATCATTTTCTAACTCTATGGGAATATCAAAAAAATTAGAAAATATTTCTCCGATAGGAACTTCCTCCTTCCATTCCTCGCCTAAATTGGGAGCATATATTGAAACAGATCTTTCTCGATCCACAATACCAGGAAATCCAATTCCAATACCCTCAATATCTCCTAATCCTAACTTTGATTCTTCAAGGACATTTAGAATCATCTCTTTAATCTTATCAATAACTTGATCCTTCCCCTTTTCAGCATCTGTTGGTCTTTTGTCTCTTGCCAAGATATTCCCTTTTTCATCTATTAACAATACATTTATCTTTGTTCCTCCAAGATCCACACCAATTGCCTTTGGCATTACAAACCTCCTTATCTCTCAAGAATAAACTCAAAATTTACATTTCTCATAGACTCCTCAAGATAAATATCAGGTATAATAAGTCTACCTGGAAGCCTGTAAGGGGAAATATAAAAAATTAAGATACCACTTACTGTTGCTCCAGGAAAAATTCTTCCATCCTTAAACTTCATTAAGTTAAATTTCTCTATTAGTTTTAGAATTTCTCTTTCTTGCTTTTCACCTCCAAATTCGATAGAAAAAGAGAATTCAGGTGGCTTTTGGGAAGAGAAGAGAAATTCTAGAGAAAATTTAGGAGAGGGCTCTATTTTTTGATAGGTAATTTCTCTTATAGGTGAATATTGTCTATTAAGGGAATCAATAATTACAGATTTACTCAAGGGATAAACCCAAATAGCTTCCTTTCTAAAATTGGTAATCTCTAAATTAATAACCAAAATATCCTTAGAAAGAGATGACCATTCATAAGGATCAAGAAGAGAAACTTTTATCTCTACTCCTTCTATGTTAAGAATTTGTGGTTTTATAGTTAAGGGTTTTACACAACCCCCAACTATTATTAATACTATCAAAAAAATAAAAATTGCTATTTTTTTCATATTTTCTCCTCCCTTCTTAGTTTCATTTTACAATAAATAGTATTTAAAGGCAATTTTTATATTTTATAATTTATTATGTTCCTAAGAGAAATAAAAAAATGAAAGGAATTTATATTTTATTGATATTTTTAAGTAAAGATGAGAAAATCAGGATTGGAGCCCTTGGAAATATTAATTTTGTCAAGGGTTTTTATGCTTATATAGGTTCTTCTCAAAACAATTTAGAAAAGAGAATCTTAAGGCATTTATCTAAAAATAAAAAACTATTTTGGCATATCGATTATTTTATTAATTCTAAAAATATAAAGATTCTATCAGTTTTCTATAAAAACGCTGAAAAATTTAGTGAGTGCAAAATAGCAGAAATTCTGAATAAATACTATTTACCCATTAAAAATTTCGGCTCTTCAGATTGCAAATGTACTTCACATTTTTTCTTTCTAAATAATCTTAATAAACTCTTTGATATTCTCGAAAAATTTAACTTCTCAAAATTTATTTATTATTTATAATTCTTGACAAAACCTTTTTTGGGTATTAAAAATTATTTCTGATCGCAGAAAAATAAGGAGGTGAAATTGGAAATGCCTATCTTTGAATTTGTTTGCATTAACTGTAATGAAAAATACGAGATAATAACCACCTTAGGAGACGAACCCCCAAAAGTATGTTTAAAATGTGGGGGAACTCTTAAAAAAGTATTTCATCCAGTAGGAATTGTATTTAAGGGATCAGGATTTTATACGACAGACTATAAAAAGAAATCTGAAAAAACTGATAATGAGGACAAGAATAAAGGGGAGAAATAAGTCTCCCCTTATTCCCTTTTTATAGATAAAACAATTAATCTATGAGAAGCTATATGATATTTATGACCTTCATAATCCCCTATAAATTTCAGAACTCTAAATCCTTCATCTTCTAATAAATTACTCAATTCACTAGCGGTATAAAGATAGATCCTTCTAAAAAATTCTTTTACTCTACCTGTTTCTCTACTATATACAATTCTTCTTGATATATAATAACCTGTTTCAGGCTCAAATTTATGTTCCGAAAGTAAAACATATTTATCCATAATATCCCAGGAATAAGGTATAAAATGTCTTAGTAAAGCTTCTCTATTTTCAATATCTATGAGTAGCTTCCCTTGAGGTTTTAATATTTTATAAATTTCCCTTAGGGTTTCTCTATCTTCTTTATATGAGTTTAGACCAAAGCTGGTATATAAAGATACAACCACATCAAAAGAATAACTTAATTGAGTTAAATTTTTATACTCTAAAGGATAAAATTCTAAATTGACAAGATTTTCTTCGGATGCTATCTTCTTTGCAATTTCTAAAAGTTCTAAGGATCTATCTACGCCTATAACCTTATAACCTCTTTTTGCCATTTCAATACTATGTCTTCCAAATCCACATCCTAAATCTAAAATCAACATATTCCTTTTTATAGGAACCACTACTTCCAAGAAATCCACTTCTTTTTTTGTTCTCTCGGGAGTTAGATGACAAGCTAAGAATTCATAATAAGCTTTGCTAAAATATTCATCTCGCCAATCTTTGTTTTTCTCCATATCTCTGTTTCAAATAGAATAACAAAATTGTTAAATCTCCTACATTTACCCCTGGAATTCTTTGGGCCTGTCCAAAAGTCTGAGGTCTTATCTTTATAAGTTTATCTCTCCCTTCCCGAGAAAGATGAGGAATGCTTTCATAATCAAAATCTTCCGGAATTTTCAAATCTTCATATTCTTTAAATTCTGCTATTTTTGCCAACTCTCTTTGAATATACCCTTCATATTTTATTTCAATTTCCACTACTTCTCTCCAATCCTTTTTTAATTCT
>CALHLF010000059.1 GCA_938034905.1 uncultured bacterium
AAAGTAAGCTTTTAAAAATTCCCCCTATATACTTTTCCAAAGGAGGTATTCCATTTATTACGAACTCTTCTCTTAAGTTTAATCTTTTTCTTATATAAAAATTTAAGACTGTCCCTGCAAAAACAGATATTATATATCCTATAGATAGCAAAATATAATAATCACTGTTATAGAATCTTGTCCAAAAAGCCCCCAAATTAGGTTCTTCCCAAAATATAGGATATTTACTATATGGAAAAAGAAATACAAAAATAAGAGAGAGAAAATGTATTAGTTGATCCAGAAGAAAATACCATACATTATCCTGTTCTTGAGAGAAATTAGACATCTTAACTTTCGTCCAATCAACATATATGTGAAAAATCCATACAAAAAGAATATAAAAAATTGAAGACACATATTTTAAGTAGGGAAAGGATAAAAACAAAGCAAAAATTAAAAAAATAGAAGCATGAAGAACAACCCCTAATAAAGACTTTTTCTTTAATTTAAAAACTAAATTTGTTTGTAAAGGAAAATCTGCTAATAAATGTGCCAACCATAATCTTAAGAACCAGAACATAATATTCCCTTCTTCCAAAGGGATAGTAATGCAGAAACTACTACAGGATCAAATTGTTTTCCTTTCTGATTTTCAATTTCTTTTATAGCAATCTCCATACTTAAGCCCTTTCTGTAAGGTCGATCAGAGGTCATTGCATCCAATGCATCTGCTACAGCTATTATTCTTCCTAATATAGATATCTTTTCTCCATATAATTTCTTCGGATACCCACCACCATCATACTTTTCATGATGTTCCTCAACCCCAGGAATAATATCTTCTAAGGAGGAAAGAGGTTCTAAGATTTTTCTTCCCACTAAGGGATGTTTTTCAATTTCCTTCCTTTCCTCCTCTGTCAATTTCTCTTTTTTTCTTAATATAGACTCATCTATTCCAATTTTCCCTATATCATGAAGGAGTGCAGATAACCTAATCTTTTCAATAAAGTTTCCATCATATCCCATTTCCTTTGCAATCATCTCTGAATATTGAGCAACTCTTCTTGAATGTCCATGAGTATAAGGGTCCTTAGCATCAATGGCAGATGCTAAGGATTCTACTGTATCAAAGAATAGATCTTTTAAATTCTGATATAATTGGGCATTTTCAATAGCTATAGCAGCCTCATTTGCTATGGCCTGTAATAAATTTAAATCGTTCTCATCAAAATAATCATCTTCAGTTTTATTAATAACCTCAATAACTCCAATAATTTTTTCTTTAGTTTTTAAAGGAACGCATAATATAGATTTTGTCTTAAAGGAAGTGGCAGAATCATATTTCTTGGCAAATCTGAAATCCTTTTCTACATCATTAACAATAAGGGAATCTCCCGTCATAGCTACCCAACCTGCAATACCTTCCCCTAAGGGAATTTTAAATTTCTTTATGATATCTCCCTTTTCTCCTAAGGCTACTTCAAAGGTAAGTTCATTATTCTTTTCATCTAAAAGCATTAAAGAACTTGCTTCTGCTTTTAAGGTCTCCTTAGATAATGCCATAATAAGATTCAATAAGTCTTTTAATCTGAGGGTTGAATTTATTTGAATTCCTATCTCCTGAAGTATGTTTAGCTCTTTAACTCTTTCCTCAAGATTAATAGCCTTGTTTGCAAGGAAAATGTATTTTTCTAATAAAAATTTGATAATTTCTTGATTGTTTCCATCATTATAACTCAAAAATATTTCTAAGAGATTATCTCCTAATTTATATATAAACCTTTCACCCTTCCTTTCACCTTTTTCAAAGACAACTTCTCTTTTGTAATTTCTCAAAAATATTCCATAGGAATATATATACTTCTTTTCAACAAAGGCATCTAAAATTTCTAATAATAACTTAAACTCCTCCATCCTTTTCACCAACAACTTTATAAATATGTACCGGTTCTTCCTTTCCCTTTACTTTAACAAAGCCTAAATCCTCAAACTCAAAAATGTCCTTTGTAAAATTAAAGGTATTTTCACAAATTAAAATTTCTCCACCCTTTGCAAGACTTTCTAACCTCTGAGCTAAATTCACAGTGGATCCTATAGCAGTAAATTCCATTCTTTGGTTTGAACCAATAGTTCCAGCCACCGCCTCTCCTGTAGTTATACCAATACCTACATTAAAAGGAGGATATCCCTTTTTTTCCCAACTCTCCCTTAGATTTTTTAAGATATTTTGTATTTCTAAGGCAGTTTTAATAGCTCTTATAGGGGCGTCTTCATAATAGATAGGTGTTCCAAAAAGAGCCATAATAGCGTCTCCTAAAAATTTGTCTACTGTTCCTCCATGTTTAAATATTATCTCCGTAGCAGAAGTAAAATACTCATTTAAAATTTTTGTTATTTCTTCGGGAGGTAAAATATCAGAATAATAGGTAAAATTCCTAATATCTGCAAACATAATACTTATCCACTGTCTTTTTGTTTGTAGTAATTGATATTCTGTATTTGAAAGAATAATATCTACTACCGATGAAGGAACAAATCTTTGAAATACATTCTTTATTTCTCTTTTTTCTCTTTCTTCTCTTATAAAATTATAAAGAAGAATAAAGAGATAACAAATAATTAAGGCAAAAACAGGTGTGGTGATAGGTAAAAGAAGTCTAAATTTAATAAAAAGTGTTATACTTAGAATTGTATAACCTATTAATAAAAAGACTATCATTATGAAATTTCTAAAACCTGATATCTTCTTTAAGGGAATTGCTGGTATTAGAGTAAATAAAAAACTTAGAATAAATAGTGGAAAGCCATCAAAAAGAGGATATATATAGTCTTTAGACAAAAGAGTAGCTATACTATTTGCATGAATTTCAACTCCTGGCATCTTACCCAATTTTAAAGTAGATCCAAATCTTAAATATTGATAAAAGGGAGTAAAATGAGTATCATGTAGAGCCTCTGTTGTAGCTCCAACTAAAACAATTTTATCCTTAAAAAGTTTTGAATCTACCCTTTCCTTTAATATTTCACTATAAGAAAATGTAGGAAATTTTAATATTCCTCCTCTGTAATTTATATAAACAAATTTGTTTTTATCTACAGGAATTTTATTTTCTTTCAAATATGAAATAGGATCATGGGAAATATAGGAGCAAAGAACTAATAGTGGAAAAGA
This sequence comes from uncultured bacterium, assembly GCA_938034905.1. Classification (GTDB taxonomy): domain Bacteria; phylum Dictyoglomota; class Dictyoglomia; order Dictyoglomales; family Dictyoglomaceae; genus NZ13-RE01. The sequence continues at coordinate 3,155 of CALHLF010000059.1, forward strand.
AAACCATTCTTTTTCAAAAACTCTCGAGGTAAGACTAAATCTTCTTATAAAACCATCTTCATCATATATAGGATTTACCAACCCCACTTTTGATTTTGATGTAAATAATTTAACAGGCTCTATAATTTTTCTTATAGTTCCATACCTTGGATCATTAAAGGAGACAAAAAAACTTGCCAATACTACATCTTTATCTAAAATTTTTGAAAAAGCTAAATCTTCATTCTTTTCTCCGTAGGTATCAAAATATATATCAAAAGCTATAGTCTTAACACCATATTTTCTTAGTTTTTCCACAAGCTTAATATGTAATGTTCGAGGCCATGGCCAATTACCAAATTCCTCTATGGAATTATCATCTATAGCAACAATAACTATAGGTTCTTTAACAGAAATTTCTCCTCGGATTTCAAATCTCCAATCTAAAGTCTTAAATTCTAAAATACGAAACCAAGAAATTTGATTTAAAAGAAAAACGAGGACAAGAGTTATAAGGATTATCAAAACTCTTGTCCTCATCCCTATAGATTTTTCTTTTAGAATTTCATTTAATTTTTTCTTCAATTTAGAAATAGATCTTTGTATCTAAAGTATAATAATCTATAGGATTCCCTTGAGAATCAAAAGTTCTTAATACTTTTATTATCATATCCACATTTTGGGCTATGGGGTATTGAACTTGTCCATACATTTTAGTGTTTTCAGTTATAAAACTAAAAGGTCCGAGGGGAATATCCTTCTGCTCATAAATTACTAATCCATTTATTCTTGGACCAATTCTTACAGCCAGTTCTCCATGAAGAGAAGGAAGAAGATCTTGATATGATTCATATAAGATTAAAAGTTCTGCAATATTCATTATTCTTGAATTTATTCCAACAAGAATTCCATTAATTCTCTTTGTGGCAGGGGTTATTTCTGATAATCTATCTTTTGCTTTATTTTTTTCATAAAAGGCATCAAAATATCCTAAGGTAAAGTTATCAGAAACACTTCTCAACTGAATCTCTGCATTAATAAACCCTAAGAATTTTGCCTGAATTCCTGCTATAATACCATTTTCTGAAGCAACATTAGGATCTTCGGAAAGATTTACTCCATTATGAATAATCCTTTGTGCAAAGGAAGCATAAGCTATTATATCCTTGGTTATAAAATATCCAGCATCTGCTCCCACAATAAGCTGCTGTTTTGTGTAGGTTGCATCTAAGTCTGCCATAGCGTTAACGCCCAACTCTAATTTTGAAAGAGGACGATAAAAAACTCTCATTCCATAAGTAGTTATTGGATTTTCTGATAATTCAGATACTATTCCTCTATTTGGATCCCATACCAATTTTAATTTATATGGAGAAGGAATAAGAAGATTTAATCCCATTTTTTGAGGAGACCCTATTCTTAATAAAATGCTGTCCAGCTGATTTGTGGAATATCTGTTGGCAATTAATCCGTACCCTAAATTATAATTGTCCACTACACCATATCTTAATCCAAAGGATGGAAGGTTCACTTCTCCGTATCTAAATCCTAATTCAAAAAGTGTTGTGCCTTGTCCATTGGTAAGAAGAGATAATTCCAAACCAAGCTTTACCACATTAAAATTCAATTCTGGAGTAAAAGAAAATTTCATAAACATATCTCCATCTCTACTTTCAACTCCATATACTGCTTCATTTTTCAAAAGCTGTGTCTTTGTCTCAGGTTTCATTTTCTCCATTTCCTCAGGGGTAACCTCTTTTGCCTCTTTTAATTCCTCTTTTATAACTTCTTCAACCTTTTCTATTTCTTTTTCCAATTCCTTTATATATTCTTGAATATTAAAGGGTTTTTCTTCTCCAAGAGTTCCATCGGGATTCACACTAATTTGTATACCCTCTGATATATTCTTTTCTATCTCTCCAGCTACAAGGATTACTACCCCAATTATAGTATTCACAGTAGTAGATCCATCCTCACCAACACTCATTACCCAAGAGGTTCCCCTAACACCAGCAACCGCAGTAGGAGTTTGAATCTCAACCCTTTCCCCTGGTTTTATTATTCTTTCCACAGTTGCCCAAATTTTTCCAAGCCAAAGTTTAAATATGGATTTCTCTTTATCTTCTTCCTTAGAAAGTTCCACAATATCCAATTGAGTATTTGCAGAAAGTTTCAATGTGGATTTGTCAGAAAAAGTTATTATTGCATAAGAGTTATCTTGAACCCAAATTCTATCTCCTGAAAATAATGCCATATTTAGTTTTGCAGGAGTAAATATCTCACTTCCTGCTCTTTTAACAAAAACCTTCCCCTTTAGAAAAGTTAGTGTAGCAAATCTTTTTTCTTGAGTTTGGGCCCAGGAAATGTTCAGGATAAAAAGAAATAAGAGGAAAAAAGCTAAATATTTCTTCATTTTTTCTTCACCTCTTTAATAATTTTATTTCATTTTATTACTATCAATTATACCAATTTTTTCTAAAATAAAAGTGATTTATATCACATTTCCTGATTCTTTTTAAAAAGATAATATAATCCCTTCAAAGTAAGAAAGGGATCAATTTCTTTTATATGCTTTGTGTAGGGAACTATTCTTTTGGCCCATCCTCCCGTTGCCACAATAACGGGCTTTATTTTTAACTCCTTAATTTGTTTTTCTATAATTCCATCTACTAATCCTGCAAAGCCATAAACAATACCTGCTTGCATAGCAGTTACAGTGTTTTTTCCAATGGAACTTTTAGGGGGAATAATATCTACTTGAGGAAGTCTTGCAGTTTTTTCAAAAAGAGCATAAGCAGAGGTTCCAACCCCAGGTGCGATAGCAACACCTAAAAATTTTTTATTATTTATAACTGAAAAGGTGGTTGCAGTTCCAAAATCCACTGCAATTCCACAATCTCCATATTCCTCATCTATTGCTACTACATTACATATAAGATCTGCACCTACTTCTTTTGGATTCTCAGTATCTATACTTATACCTGTTCTAATTCCCGACTCTACAATAAAAGGTTTTAAGTTAAATAGAAAATTTATTGCATCCTCAAAAACTGAAGTTAAAGAGGGGACCACCGATGCGAGGGCAATCCCCTCAATCTGAGAAATTTTAGTTTTATTCTTTTCTAAAGCCCAATTTAGTTTCATAGCATATTCATAACTTGTGGAAGTTTTATCTGTAGAAAAATCTAAATGTTTTAAAATTTCTCCATTTTTAAACAAAGCAAGATCTATATTGGAATTGCCAATATCTATGGCTAAAATCAGAATCTATCCCCCCTTCCCCAAATATCTTCTTAATGTTATTGCAGTAGGAACACAGACAATAACTGCTAAGATAGCTTCAGGCAGTCCATGAAGAACCCCCACAGAAATCGCAGTTTCTATAGGAAAAACTTTAAATATTACTGCTAATCCTAAAGTTCCTACAGTATTTGTCATGCTTCCTAAAAAGGAAGCTATAGATAAAGAAAGAATTTCAGGATCTCTATCTTTAAGAGAAGAAAATAGAGAAAGTGCTAAAACATAACTTATCCCGGCCCACCAATAGGTAATACTCTTAAAATATTTTGCTCCTAACCAAAGAATAAGAATAAAGATAAGAAGAGAGAAGATTAAAGTACTGTAGAACTTTACGCGTATACTTTTCCCCAAAAGTTTGTAGAGAAGGTAAAAAACTATTCCCGCTACTATCCCTATGAAGGGTCTTGCGGGAATTAAAACCCAAAAAGGAGCAATATGACTAAAGAAGAACACAGTAATTATCCCGAATAATAGTCCAACTATTGCTCCAAACAGAGGACCAAGAACTAATCCCCCAATAATTGTAGGAATATGCATAATTGTTGCTGCCCCAGCAGGAGTAGGTAATGGAATAAAACCCCATTGAGTAAATCCAAGGAGTAAAGTAATAGCAGTAATTATACCTGCAAGGGATAAGGTTTTAGGATCTTTTAAATTAATCATTTTAAACCTCCTTTCCGGCTCTCCTTTAGGAGATGCCGTTTTTAGTTTTAAATTATTCAAAAATTAAATTGGTCTCGCTATAGAAGATCTATATGCGAGCCAATTACTTTGATATTATATTATAATAGGTTGAATTTTACAAAGAAAAAAATGAAAAAGAACTTAGGATTAGTAATATATTATAAAAAAGAGAACAGATATAGTTTCAATGCTCTTTTAGGAGCTCTTGAAATCCAAGAGTTTTATAAGGACTTAGCTATATATATTTTTGAGAAAGAGGAAATTTTAATTAGTAGTTTAAAAGAGATTATAGAAGATCATAAGTCGGTAATCTTAGCAGTATCTTTTTCTACTCCCCAAATATGGACAATAAAATCTTTGGTAGAGAAGATAAGAGAAAAATTCAACAATAAAGTTACTATAATCAGTGGAGGGCCTCATCCAACGGGAGATCCTTTTTCTACCCTAAAAATGGGGATTGACTATGTAGTAATAGGAGAAGGAGAAGAGGTTTTTATTGAATTTATAAAAAAATTTTTAGAAGAGAAGGATTTAAAAGATATAAAAGGAATTGCCTTTTTAGATGAGAATTATAATTTTAAATATAATAGGAGGACAGAATTTATTGATTTAAATAAATATCCTCCTTTTTCAGTAAAAAATAACAAATTTGGTCCCATCGAGATTACTCGTGGATGCCCTTATTTGTGTTATTTCTGCCAAACTCCATATATTTTTGGAACTAATATAAGGCATAGAAATATAGAAAAGATTTGTGAATATATAGAAATTATGAAGAAAAAGGGATTAACAGATATAAGATTTATTACCCCTAATGCTTTTTCCTATGGATCTTTTGATGGGAAAACTTTAAATATAAAAAAGTTAACAGAACTTTTAGAAAATATAAAAAGAATTATTAAGCCTGAGGGAAGAATTTTTTTTGGGAGTTTCCCATCAGAAGTAAGACCAGAACATGTGAATGAAGAGACTATAAGATTAATAAAAGAGTATACCGATAATGATAATTTAGTAATAGGTGCTCAATCAGGAAGTAAAAGAATACTAAAACTTTCTCATAGAGGACATTCAGTAGAAGATGTATATAATGCGGTAGAATTAATAAGAAAAGCAGGACTTAAGGTTTATGTAGACTTTATATTTGGTCTTCCCTACGAAACCAATGAGGATATAGAACTTACGATGAAAATGATTGAAGATTTAATAAAAATGGGGGCAAAGATTCATGCTCATACTTTTATGCCCCTTCCTCAAACTCCCTTTTCTAAAATGCCTGCGGGAAGAATAAATAAAGAATTAGTTAGAGCCCTTAATAAATTAATTCCCAAGGGTTTAGTCTTTGGGGATTGGGTAAAACAAGAAAAAATTGCAAAAAAAATAGAAGAGTATTTCAGAAATTCCTTTTTGCTAAAATAAATGAATACTCTCAAACTATCCTTTCTTAATGGTAACCCATGGTGAACCGGGGATTGCTCACTTTAATCTTTATCATAAAGGAATGTTAGGTTGGTTAAAGGAATTTTCATTACTAGATGGATATAAACCTTTTGACGCAACTTTACCATATAAGTTAGCAGATTATGCAAGAAGTAAAGGCTTTAAAGTGACAAAAGAACCTATAGATATCTGGGGTGTAAGTTGGTGGAAATATGATCCTGATAAAGCAACTAAAATGTTAGAAGATCTTGGATTTAAAAAAGTTGGTGGTAAAAAGAAAATGTAAAGCCTGTTTGTGAGGTTGCACTTTCGAATCAAGTAAGATTTAAGAATGATAAAGTTTCAGAATTATTGGATCAACTTGCTGGAATGAATCCAAGAGACAAGAGAGCTATAGATATTGCAAAATAAGTCTTAAAGGAACTTATAAGGAAGTGCCTATTATACCTGTAGTAGATTGTAAAGAATTCTCACCTTATAATACTTACTAGTCCTGCTTATTCTGGTGCAAAAAATTTAAGTGGATAACTCCACGATTAAGATCAACGGGAAAGTGATAAACCAAAAGGGCAAAATGGGATAACTTTAAGGAAAAAATCCTTAGGCTTCCTCTTAAAGGGAGGTAAAGAAAATAGTGAAGGGATTATTGAGATATTTTATGAAACAAGTTTTTTCCTTTATTTTTACAATTTTTATCGGAACTGCAATAATTTTTTTGCTTAGTAGGTTATCTCCTGTAAACCTAATAAATTTCTTCTTATTTATACCTCAGAGTGTTATGGGATCGTTAAATCCTACCAGTAAAATAAAAAATATCTTTGAAGAAACAATAAAAGCTCATAATAATATTTCTAAAGAAGAAGCACAAGATCTAATAGAAAAAGTATTTGAAGATATGAGACTTTCATAAGGAAATACTAAAATTTTATCCCCATCAACTTTCTGGTGGAATAAGGAAAAATTTGGCCTTTCTATTATTTACATTACCCATGATCTCTCTACTTCTTATTACTTATGGATTATTACTGGTGGAGATATTGCAGTAATGTATCGAGGGGATGTAATAGAATATGGTCTCGTTGATAAGACATTGATGGAGCCTTTAGAAATAAAGGAATAAAAAAATTGGTTGTAAATTTTTAGAAAGATGTCCACATGCAAAGGATATATGTGAAAAACAAAGACCTGAACTAAAATTAATTGATGGAAGAGAAGTCATATGTTGGCTATATTAAATCGGAAATTTTAATTGATTATCTTCCTTAGGTCTTTTACCATTTATTAAGATAAATGGTATTGCCCTTTTTATAACTACTCCTAAGGCTTCTAATTCTTTTATATTTTTAAAAAGACCATGTTTTCTCTTCTCTATAATCCTTTTTGCACTAATGGGACCTATTCCTGGTACTCTTAGAAGTTCCTTAAGACTTGCTTTATTAATATCTATAGGAAAAACTTCTGGGTGGTTAATTGCCCAAATCCACTTCGGATCTTCCTCTAAATATAAATTTCCATTAGAATCAAAAATTAAATCCTTTAGAGAAAAACAATATCTTCTTAGAAGAAAATCTGCTTGATAAAGTCTATGCTCTCTCCATGTTGAAGTTGGAGGTAGATGTTCTAAAGGAGTCTTAGGAATAGGTTGAAATGCACTATAATAAGCTCGAGCTAAATTAAATTTCTCATAAAGCATAGAAATAGTTGAGAGGATATCTCTATCCTTTTCTCCACTGGCTCCTATAACCAACTGTGTAGTAAATCCAAGTTTGGGCTTTATTCCTTTAGTATATAAACTATTTATAACTTCTATCTTTTTTAATAAATTATCAAAATTCTTTTCAGGAGCAATTTTTTTCAAATAAATAGTATTTGGAGCTTCCAAATTAATAGAGATTCTGTCTGCAAGCTCCATAGCTCGAGCTATATAATCCTCTGATGCTTCGGGTAAAACTTTTAAATGAATATATCCCATAAATCTGTATTTTTCTCTTAAAATTTCAGCTACTTTAATCATATTCTCCATGGTTTCTTTTGGTGATTTTGTTACCGCAGAACTTAAAAATAAACCATCTATTAGATCTTTTCTTTTAAGTTCTAAAAAAAGCTTTACCATTTCATCCACAGTAAAGCTTAATCTCTGAAAAGGTCGTTCAGCTCTATTTGCACAATAATAGCAGTTATGAATGCAATCATTAGAAAGTAAGGTCTTTAATAATCTCACGGTTTTTCCGTTAGGAAGCATAGTGGGATAAATCCAACCGTTTATTGAAGACTTTCTTCTTACCGATTCAGGAGAACATAAATAAGAACCACAAAGGTCAAACTGTGCATCTTTACTCAAAATTTCTAATTTCTTAGAAATATGCATATATATCTTCTTCGTTCAATATTCTGTTTAATATTATATATCAAAAATGTATTTTTGTCTAAATCTTTAAAATTATGCTAAAATCAGTTTAATTATGAAAGAGATCTTAAGGAAAGAATTAATTAGGAAAAGAGATTCTATTGAAAATAAAGAGGAAAAATCTCATGCTATTTATTTAAATCTTAGAGCCCTTAAAGTTTGGGAAAATGCTAAGTTTATTCATACCTATGTTGCTTTTAGAAGTGAAGTAGATACAAGATTCATTATTTATCACGCATTAATTGAAAATAAAAGGGTTTTTTGTCCTATAATAGATAAAAATAATTTACTTGTTGGAGAAATTAAATCCTTTAATGATTTGGTTCTTGGCCCCTATGGAATATTGCAACCTCGAAATCCTATAAATTTTGATTTGGAAAAAATTGCCATTATCATTGTTCCAGGGGTAGCTTTTGATATAAAGGGATTCAGAATAGGCTATGGGAAGGGGTATTATGATAAATTTTTAAAAAAACTAAAAAAGCCTATAAAAATAGGTTTGACCTTTGATGAGCTTATAATAGAATCTATTCCCATAAATGATAAAGATATACCAGTAGATATAATAATTAGTGAAAAAAGAATAATTCAAGTCAGAAATTACTGAATACCTATACAAGAGAGACAAAGTAAAGTAGCATTTTTAAAAATATAAAGATAATCTGATTTTATAAGTCCTAAGAAAATAAAAAATAAACCAAATATTAAGATTATAATCTTGATTACTTTTTTAGCCATATTTTAAGTTCAGAAACAAGTTGTTTTTCATTAATAATCCCAATATAGATTTGCCTCAAAATATGATCTTTATCAAGGAGAAAAGAGGTAGGAACAACCTCTACTTTATATTTAAATCCTACAGTTCCCTTTTTATCATAAAGAACTAAAAAATTAACAGTATTCTCTTTAAGAAAAGCTTTCAATCTTTCGATATCGGTATCTAAACTAATTCCTATAATTTCAAATCCTAATTTTTTATAGTTTTTATAAATATTATTCAATATTGGAATTTCCAGCCTGCAAGGAGGACACCATGTTGCCCAAAAGTTTAACAAAACTACTTTACCTTTAAATTGTTTTAGAGAAAAATTTTCCCCTTTTATATTAGGAAGGGTAAAATCCATTGCTGGAGAATTTAGTTTCACATCCCCAGCAAGAAGTTTTTCATTAAAATTTAACTGTATTAGGAAAAAAAGAAAGCCAAAAAGAGTAAAAATTAATAATCTTCTTACCATTTTTCCTTTCTCCAAACTTCCAGGCGAGGTAGGGGGTGATGGGTGAGGGGGGAAGGGGACCCTCGCCTGGAAGTCATTTTCTTTTAATCTTTAAGATAATTAAGAGGAGGCTTCCTGGCGATGACCTACTCTCCCACCCCGTTGCCAGGGCAGTACCATCGGCGCTGGAGGGCTTAGCTTCCGTGTTCGGAATGGGAACGGGCGTTTCCCCTCCGCTCTTATCACCAGGGCCTCCTCCTCAATTA
>CALHLF010000060.1 GCA_938034905.1 uncultured bacterium
TTTTTATTAACTATAATTTATGAGGGGATAAAAATTGAAAGATGGGTTTACGATTGTTGAAATCCTTGTTACCTTTGTAATTTTAGCAATTCTTATGGGGGTAGGGGTGGGAAGTTATTTTTATTCCTTAGAAAAGGCAAGGGAAATTTCTGCAGAGGCAGGGCTTCGTCTTCTTCATGTTACCATAGAAATGTATGCTACAGATAATGAAGGAAGATATCCTACTGCAACAAGTCTTCATGAACTTTTGATGGCATTAAGAAATTACCTTGTGGATAGAGATCTTCCTGAAAATCCATATAATAATAAACCCTATAGAGATGATAACAATGACCATTATAAAATAACCTACACCTATGATCCCGGAGAGAATGCTTACACTTTAACGGTTATGAACAGAAATAATACAAGAATTTTGCTTTTATTATCTAATAGAATAGTATTAAAGGATGGTTCTTCTCCGTAATTTTTAAGAAGGGAAGTGAATTTATGAAAGAAGACAAGTGGAAGAAGATTTGGGAAGATTTAAAGCCACAGATTAGTTCCTTTGCAAAGAAGGCAGGAGAAACTATTGTAGATTTAGCAAAAACCTTGGGAAAGGAATCATGGAAATTAGCAAGAATTGGAGCATTGAAGGCAGAGATTTTAAGTTTAGAAAGCTCTATAAGGGATGTTTATAAAGATATTGGAGAGAAGGCATATAATTTATATAAAGAGGGAAAAGAAGTTAATAAAGAAAGTTTCTTAGAATTCTTTAGTGAAATTGATAATTTAAATAAAAAGATAGAGGGAAAGAAGGAAGAGATTAAAAAGATAGCAGAGGAAGAAAATCTTGAGCCAGAGGATATAGAAAAAATTCCTCCTTCAAAAGATGAAGAAAAAGATTAAAGACCTTCCAAAGAACGAGAAGCCAAGAGAAAGGCTTCTTCATTATGGAAGTCAAAGTTTATCGGATTCAGAACTTCTTGCAATAATCTTAAGAACAGGAAGTAAAAATTTATCAGTTTTAGATTTAGCCCAAAATATTTTAGCAGAGTTTGGAAGCTTAAAGAAGCTTTCAGAGATAGGAATTGGGGAGTTGGTAAAGTATCCAGGAATTGGAATAACAAAAGCAATTCAGATTAAAGCAAGTATAGAATTGGGAAGAAGAATATTCTTAGATAAAAGAGAATTTTTCCAAGAGAGTATTCAAAATCCAGAGACCGCATATAAACTTTTTCAAGAAGATTTTTTAGGTCTTTCTGAGGAACATCTCTTTTGTGCCTATCTTAATACAAGGAATCGTTGTTTAAATAAAAAACTTATTGCAAAGGGAAATTTGAATATAGTCTATGCTCAGCCAAGGGAGATTTTAAAATATGCCCTCCAGGAAAATGCTGTAAAAATAATATTAGCCCATAATCATCCTTCAGGTGATCTTATTCCCAGTGAAGAGGATATAATATTTACAAAGAGGGTGATAGAGGCAGGAAAAATTATTGGACTTGAAGTATTAGATCATTTAATTATAGGAAATAGTGGATATTTGAGTCTGAAGGAGAAAAATTATATTTAATTATGGAACAAAGAACCCTTTGGGAATTTGTGGAAGATAAAGAGGAAGAAAAAATCCTTGTTATTGATGCCTCCAGTATAATCTATAGAGTATATTATGCTCTTCCTTCCCTTAAAACTAAGGATGGAGAATTAACTAATGCTCTATATGGATTCATAAGAATCTTTCTTAATGCTGTTGATGAATTTGAACCAAATTATTTAGCATCGGCCTTTGATCTTCCTCAACCTACCTTTAGACATAGGATTTATAAAGAATATAAAGCTCAAAGACCAAGTATGGGGGATGATTTAAGAAGACAAATTCCTTGGATAAAGGAATTTCTAAGAATAATTGATATTCCTATATTAGAAGAGCCTGGACTTGAAGCAGATGATTTAATTGCTACTATTGTTCACCAAAATAAAGATAAAAAAATATATATTCTTTCTGGTGATTTAGATCTTCTTCAATTGGTTTCAGAAAATTGCTTTCTCATTCATCCCCAAAGAGGAATTACAGAATTTGTCATATATGATGTTAATAAAGTGAAGGAAAGATTTGGAGTTTTGCCATGGAAATTGCCACTATTCAAAGTTTTAGTAGGAGATAATTCTGATAATATCCCAGGAGTTCCAGGAATTGGACCTAAAAAAGCAGTGAAAATTTTGGAAAAAGTATCTACCTTAGAGACTTTAAAATATAAATTAAAGGACTTTGATGAGGATATAAGGAAAAGTATAGAGGAAAATTGGAATATTTTAGAGAGAAACATTAATTTAGTATCTTTACAAGTTTTACCAAAAAAAATTACTTTAAAACCCTATAATAAAAATGAGCTAAAGAATGAAAAACTATTAAAATTCTTGGAAAGATTTGAAATGAAAAGCCTAATTATAAAAATATTTCCAGAAGTAGAGACCCCTCAAATTGTTTTATCATCCCTCCCAGAAAATCTTGAAGAGATGGTGAAAAGGGAAGGTATTTTTGCCTTTAAATTCTTAGGAGAGAAAAACTTAGAAGGACTTTCTCTTTCCTTTAGAGAAAAGGAAGGATTTTATCTCTCAAAGTTAGAATTGGAGAATTATAAAGATTTCTTGGAAAGAATTCTTACATCTTCAAGTATTAAAAAGATTGGATCCTATATTCAAAAGGATCTTTCCCTTTATCCTATAAAAATCAAAGGAGAAATTTTTGATGTAAGTCTTGCATCTTATCTCCTTAATCCAGAGAGGCAAAATCATTCCCTATCAGTTCTTATTGCAGAGTATTTTGGGGATACAAAGGCTCTTCCTCAAACTTATGCAGGATATCTTATTCCCTTAAGGGAAATACTTGAGAAAAGATTGTATCAAGAGGAATTAGAGAAGGTATTTTGGGAGATTGAGATTCCTCTGATACCTGTTCTTTCTTCTATGGAAAAATGGGGAATAAAGGTTGATCTTTATTATATAAATCAACTTTCAAAGGAGTGGGGAGAAAAACTTTTAAAGATTGAGGAAGAAATATATCAATTAGCAGGAACAAGATTTAATATCAATTCTCCTAAACAGCTTTCTGAGGTACTCTACGAAAAATTAAAGCTTCCTACTGGAAAAAAGGGGAAAACTGGATATTCTACTTCTCAAGAGACTCTCCAAGAACTTATAAATTATCATCCCATTATAAAGAAAATTTTGGAATATAGAGAATTTTATAAACTAAAAAGCACTTATGTAGATTCTATTCCAAATTTAATAAATCCGAAAACTCAACGGCTTCACAGCAGTTTTAATCCTACAGGTACTTCCACAGGAAGGTTAAGTAGTAGTGAGCCAAATCTCCAAAATATACCCATAAGAAGTGAAGAAGGAAAAAGGATAAGAAGAGCCTTTATCCCTGAGGAGGGATGTTATTTTATCTCCTTAGATTATTCTCAAATTGAATTAAGAATCTTAGCATATTTATCAGGAGAAGAAAAGTTAATTAAATCCTTTTTAGAAGGTAAAGACATTCATAGAAGAACTGCATCGGAAATTTTTGGTATTCCCGAAGATGAAATAGATGATAATTTAAGATCTAAAGCAAAGGCTGTAAATTTTGGAATAATCTATGGAATTACTCCAAAAGGACTTTCTGAAGCTACAGGTCTTTCTTTGGAAGAATGTGAGAAATTTATAGAGAAATACTTTCAACATTATCCAAAGGTATATGAATATATTGAAAGATCTTTAAAAATTGCTCGAGAAAAGGGATATGTAAAAACAATATTCGGAAGAAAAAGATATATTCCAGAGATAAATAGTGCCAATAGACAATTGAGACAACTTTCTGAAAGAATTGCTATAAATTCACCTATACAGGGTACTTCTGCTGATATTATTAAACTCTCTATGATAGAGATTTATAAAGAATTGGAAGAAAGAAAGTTAAAATCAAGGATTCTTTTACAAATTCATGATGAGCTAATATTAGAGGTCCCTGAGGAGGAATTAGATTTTGTAGGGAAAATGGCAAAGGAGAAAATGGAAAATATAATTCATCTTTCTGTTCCATTGAAGGTAGAGATGTCTATCGGGAAAAATTGGGCAGAATTAAAATAGATGTTTATATTGGGGATTACTGGTGGAATTTCTTCAGGAAAAAGTCTTGTGATAAAGATCTTAAGAGAGCTTGGGATTTCTGTAATTAGTGCAGATGAGATTGTGCACTCTCTCCTTTCCCAGCCATATTATCTTAATAAAATTAGAGAATCTTTTGGTAAAGAAGTTTTTGATGGGGAAGTTTTAAATAGAAAAAAGCTGGGAAGTATTATATTCAAATCAGAGGAAAAAAGAAGAATTTTAAATAATCTTTTGCATCCTCCTGTTCTTAAAATAATAAAGGAGGAAATAGAAAAAAACAGAGAAAGGAAAGGAATTTTAGCCTTTGAAATTCCTCTCCTTTTTGAAGTGGGAATTGAAAATTGGTTTGATGAGATATGGGTGGTTTATTGTCCCTTTGAGAAACAGATAGAAAGATTAATGAAAAGAGATAATATTTCCTACGAAGAGGCAATAAACAGAATAAATTCTCAATTGCCTTTAGAAGACAAAGTTAGAAGAGCAGATTATGTAATAGATAATTCTGGAAGCATGGAAAATACTATAAAACAAGTGAAGGAAAGGCTTTGTCATATAAAAAGAATAGTTTATAATAATAAGAATGGATAAAAAGGGTGATAAAAATGTCTGGATTTATATTAGTTTCTGAATTTAAACCTTGCGGAGATCAGCCTCAAGCTATAGAAAAGCTTACTGAAGGTATCAAAAGGGGATATAAGTTTCAAACCTTAGTAGGGGTAACAGGTTCTGGAAAAACCTTTACCATGGCAAATATTATTGCTAATGTTCAAAAACCTACATTAGTTATTGCTCCTAATAAAACTTTAGCAGCACAACTTTATGGTGAATTTAAAGAATTTTTCCCATATAATGCAGTGGAATATTTTGTAAGTTATTATGATTATTATCAGCCTGAAGCCTATATACCTCAAACGGATACATATATTGAGAAGGATGCAGATATAAATGATAGAATTGATAGATTGAGACATAGCACTACAAGTTCTCTATTAAGTAGAAGAGATGTGATAGTTGTTGCTAGTGTTTCTTGTATATATAGTCTTGGTTCTCCTGAAGATTACGAGCATATGGTATTTAGGGTAAGATTAGGGGAGGAATTTCAAAGGGATAGACTTTTAAGGAGATTAGTTAAGCTTCAATATCAGAGAAATGATTACGAATTTATTAGAGGAAGATTTAGGGTAAGGGGAGATATAGTAGAAATATTTCCCATAGGATCTGAGACAGGAATAAGAATAGAATATTTTGGGGATTATGTTGAAAGAATATCAGAATTTGATCCTATTTCTGGAAAAAGAATAATAGATTTAAAAGAGGTTTGGATTTATCCTGCTACTCATTATGTGGCACCTCCTGAAAAAATGGAAAAGGCTCTGGAGTCTATTAGAAAAGAATTAGAAGAAAGATTAGAAGAATTGAAAAATCAAGGGAAATTTTTAGAGGCAAAGAGATTAGAAGCAAGAACCCTTTATGATTTGGAACTTTTACAGGAGATTGGATATTGTAAAGGAATAGAAAATTACTCAAGACATTTTGATGGAAGACTTCCCGGAGAACCCCCCTATACCCTTCTAGATTACTTCCCTGATGACTATTTGTTGTTTATTGATGAATCTCATCTAACGATTCCTCAACTTAAGGGAATGTATCATGGGGATAGATCTAGAAAGTTCAATCTTGTAGAATATGGATTTCGTCTACCTTCCGCCTATGATAATCGTCCTTTAACCTTTGAAGAATTTTTAGAAAGAGTGAATCAGGTGGTTTTTGTTTCTGCAACCCCTGCAGAGTTTGAATTTTCTGTATCGGAACAGGTAGTGGAACAATTAATAAGACCAACGGGGCTTCTTGATCCAGAGATTGAGGTCCATCCTACAAAAGGGCAAATAGAGCATCTTATATCCCAAATAAAAGAAGTAGTAGGAAGAGGAGAAAGGGTTTTGGTAACCACATTAACAAAAAGAACTGCCGAGGATTTGGCAGAGTATCTTTCTGACCTTGGAATGAAGGTCACATATCTTCATTCGGAGATAGAGACCTTGGAAAGAACAGGAATTCTTCAGGACTTGAGAGCTGGAAAATTTGATGTCCTTGTGGGAATAAATCTCTTAAGAGAAGGATTAGATCTTCCTGAGGTATCTCTAATTGCTATATTAGATGCAGATAGGGAAGGATTTTTAAGATCTGAAAGATCTTTAATACAGATCATGGGAAGAGCTGCAAGAAATGTAAATGGACGGGTAATAATGTATGCAGATACTATTACAGAGTCTATGGAAAAAGCTATAGCTGAGACTAAAAGGAGGAGAAAAATTCAAATGGAATATAACGAGGCTCATGGGATTGTTCCAAGAAGTATAAAGAAATCTCTGAAAGAAGTATTTCAGTTTGCCGAAGCAGTTATGGAAAATAAGGTTGATTATAGAATCCTTTCTAAGGAGCTTGAAAAAGAAGAAATTGAGGAAATGATTTTGGAATTGGAAAAAGCTATGTATGAAGCTGCAGGAAATTTAGATTTTGAGAAGGCTGCCCAATTAAGGGATCAAATAAAGGAGTTAAAGAATATTCTTAAGAAGAAAAGCCTCACATGAGTGAAGAATATATAAGAATAAGGGGAGCAAGGGAACATAATCTTAAAAATATAAACTTAGATCTTCCAAGAAACAAGTTGATTGTATTTACTGGTATTAGTGGATCTGGTAAATCTTCTTTAGCTTTTGATACTATATATGCAGAAGGACAAAGAAGATATGTAGAGTCCCTCTCTACATATGCAAGACAATTCTTGGGACAGTTAAATAAGCCTGATGTAGATATTATCGAGGGACTCTCTCCTGCTATATCTATTGATCAAAAAACTGTTATTAAAAATCCAAGATCTACTGTGGGAACTGTAACAGAAATTTATGATTATTTAAGACTTCTTTTTGCAAATATAGGAAAACCTCATTGTCCCAATTGTGGTATTGAAATTTCTGCCCAAACTGTACAACAAATTGTGGATAAAATTTTAAGCTTTCCTGAAGGAAGAAGGATACAAGTCCTATCTCCAGTGGTAAGGGGAAGAAAGGGAGAGTATAAAAAGCTTTGGGAAAATCTTAGGAAACAAGGATTTTTAAGAGTTAAAGTGGATAATGAAACTTATTCCTTAGATGAAGATATTGAGCTGGATAAGAATAAAAAACATGATATTTCGGTTATTATCGATAGATTAATAATAAAGTCCGATATAAGAAGTAGATTGTTTGAAGCTATTGAGCTCTCTCTCAAATTAAGTGAAGGATTGGTATTAATAGAAGAATTAACCGATGAAGGGATAAAGGAGCATCTATTTAGTGAAAATTTTTCCTGCCCCCAATGTGGATTTAGTTTTGGAGAAATAACTCCTCGACTCTTCTCCTTTAATAGTCCCTATGGAGCATGTCCCTCATGTTCTGGACTTGGAGGTAAAAAAGAATTTGATCCTGATTTAATTTTAGATCTTGAAAAATCTATATTGAATGGAGGAATAATTCCTTGGGGAAGGGATATTTCCCCTTATTATAAGATTCTTTTGTCAAATTTAGGAAAAAAACTTGGTTTCTCTTTAGATATTCCTTTAAAATTCTTTTCCGAAAAACAAAAAAATGCATTATTATATGGGGTTCCCTTTCCTATCGAAGTGGAATATCCCGATTGGGATATATATGGATACAGGCACTTTGAAGGATTGATAAATATATTTATGAAAAGATATCAAGAAACAGAATCCGAAGAGTTAAAGGATTACTTTGAAAAGTTTATGATATTCTCTCCCTGTAGTGAATGTGGTGGAAAAAGATTAAAAAAGGAAGCATTGGCGATTACAGTGGGTGAGAAAAATATTGCGGAGGTCTGTAGTTTAACCCTTTTAGAGCTTCGAGATTTTCTTAAAAATCTTGAACTTACTGAGAAAGAAAGAATCATAGCAGAACCAATATTAAAAGAGATTTTTCAAAGGGTAAGATTTCTAATAGAAGTTGGAGTAGATTATTTAACCTTAGATAGATCTGCAGATACCTTATCAGGAGGAGAGTCTCAGAGGGTAAGACTTGCTACCCAGATTGGTTCTGGGCTCGTAGGGGTTATTTATGTATTGGATGAACCAAGTATTGGACTTCATCCCAGAGATAATAAAAGATTAATAGAAAATCTTAAAAATTTGAGAGATTTAGGAAATACTATATTAGTTGTGGAACATGATGAAGAAATTATAAGATCTGCAGATTTTATTGTGGATATAGGGCCTGGTGCAGGAGATCATGGTGGAGAGGTTGTTGTTGCAGGATCCTTGGAAAAAGTTTTATCCCATCCTACATCAATTACCGCTCAATATCTGAGGAAAGATAGGAAGATACCAATACCTAAGGAAAGAAGAAGGGGAAATTCTTATTGGCTTGAAATAAAGGGAGCCCGTGCAAGAAATCTTAAAAATATAGATGTGAAAATACCTTTGGGAACTTTTGTTTGTCTTACAGGGGTTTCAGGTTCTGGAAAAAGTACATTGGTGGAAGAAGTTATATATCCTGCTCTTCTTAAGGCAATATATGGTAAGAAGATCAAAGGGAAAAATTATGATGAGGTCTTAGGAGTAGAATATATAGATAAGGTTATTGTAATTGACCAATCTCCTATAGGAAGAACTCCAAGATCTAATCCTGCTACCTATACAGGAGTTTTTACAGAGATAAGAAACTTATTTGCAGAGCTTCCCGAATCAAAAATTAGGGGATATAAGCCAGGAAGGTTTAGTTTTAATGTTAAAGGGGGAAGATGTGAGGCATGTCATGGGGAAGGAATGGTAAAGGTTGAAATGCATTTTCTACCTGATATTTATATCCCTTGTGAGGTTTGTAAGGGGAAAAGATATAATAGTGAAACCTTAGAAATAACTTATAAGGGTAAAAATATAGCAGATGTCTTAGATATGAGTGTTGAATCTGCATTAGAATTTTTTGATAAAATTCCTTCTATAAAAAGAAAACTTCAAACTCTATATGATGTAGGACTTTCTTATATAAAATTAGGACAACCAGCTACAACCCTTTCGGGTGGGGAAGCTCAAAGAATTAAATTAGCTGCTGAGCTATCAAAAAAAAGCACAGGAAGAACCTTCTATATATTAGACGAACCCACAACTGGTCTTCATTTTGCCGATGTGGAAAAACTTATTACTCTTCTTCATAGATTAGTAGATAGTGGTAATACTGTTTTAGTTATTGAACATAACTTAGAGGTTATAAAAACTGCAGATTATATTATAGACTTAGGCCCTGAGGGGGGAGAAAGGGGAGGGGAAGTTATAGGTTGTGGGACTCCAGAAGAGATTGCAGAGATTCCCAATTCCTATACAGGACAATTTTTAAGAAAAATCCTTTCTTCAGAAAGGAAAATATATGTATGATAGGCATATTTCCTCTTATGGATGGCTATTTAGTAATAAACTATGAAGGAAATATTATTAGGAAAATACAATGGCAAAAAGGATCTGTTAATGGAAATTTAAGTTTTCCCTTTTATGATCTTTTTAATTCCTACTTTAATGGAGAGAAAGTAGATTTTTCAAAAATTTTTTTAGATTTTTCTGGTATTTCTCCCTTTTATAAAAAGGTTTATGAGATGGCAAGAAAGATACCTCATGGTAAGATAACTTCTTATAAAATATTGGCAGAAAAGTTAGGCTGTAAAAGGGGAGCAAGAGTAGTGGGACAAGCAATTTCTAAAAATCCCTTCCTAATTATTGTGCCTTGTCATAGAATTATAAAAAGTAATGGAGAAATAGGAAATTTTGGCTTGGGAGAGGATTTTAAAAAATTTCTTTTAAAATTAGAAGGGATAGAGGAGGCAGAGAATGGAAAGATTCTTAGCTTTAGATATTGGTGGTACTAAAATTGCTGTGGGAAGATTTCTAAGAAATGGAAAGTTAGAAGATAAAAAAATCTTTCCCACAAAGGCAGAAAGAGGCTATAAAAAAATTTTAGATGAGATAGTAGAGAATATTAAAAGATTAAAAACTAATGATACTGTTGCCCTTGGTATAGGATGTGGAGGACCCTTAGATAGTAAAGAGGGGGTTATACTTTCTCCACCTAATCTTCCAGGTTGGGATAATGTTCCATTAAAAAAGGATTTAGAGTCTGCCCTAAATATTCCTGTATTTTTAGATAATGATGCAAATACTGCATGCTTAGGAGAGTATTATTTTGGGGCGGGGAAAGGAGTAAGAAATTTAGTTTATATAACAGTAAGTACAGGAATTGGTGGAGGAATTATTATTGATGGAAAAATTCTTCATGGACAAAGGGATAGTGCTGGAGAAGTGGGACATCAAACTATAATTCCTGACGGCCCCCTTTGTAATTGTGGAAATAAAGGATGTCTTGAGGCTTTAGCATCAGGAACAGCTATTGCAAAGAGGGCAAAGGAAGCAATTTTGAAGGGTGAAGATACTATATTAAGAGAATGGAGTAAAGAAGGGAATATATCTGCAGAACTTGTAAGAAGAGCATATCTTCAAGGGGATAAAATTTCTGAAAAAATTTGGAAGGATGCTTTGGAATATTTGGGGATTGGGGTGGGAAATATCATAACTATTATAAGTCCTGAAAGGGTAATTTTAGGTGGCGGAATAATGAAAGCAGGGGAGGAAGTTTTAGAAACAGTAAGAAGAGTAGTAAGGGAAAGGGTAAAGTTAGTTCCCATCGATAAAGTAGAGATTGTTCTTTCTAAGTTAGGGGAAGAAGTGGGATTATATGGGGCTTTAGCCCTTGCATTAACTGAAATGGAGGCAAGGTAATTTCCTTGCCCTTTTCATTTTCCAGGGGAAAAGAAAGGAATTGGAGTTATAGTTTGAGGTTCCTTTTGTTTTATAATCTTTCCTTGAGGAAGTGTTCTCAATTTACTGATAGATAAATTTTGATTTATTTTAAATTCCAACCAGGCCATATCCACATATAATCTGTTTTGTAAATCAAAGATCTTTAATCTTAATGGTTTTAGATCAATTTTAGTAAGATAGAATTCAAAATAGGACATTTGGGTTTTTAACTCTGGTGTATTGGGTCTTCCTATAATCTTATAAATTTTTTCGTTTTTTTCGGTAATTTCCATCAATTCTAAGGTAAAATCATCTTCTTTTCCAGAGATGAAAGGTAAGTTTAGTCCTGAAGTATATGTTAAAGTCTGGGTAAATTCGCTTTCAATTATTTGTTTTGTTGCAGGAACATAAACTCTTGTTAATTTCTTTTCTGAATCTACTAATATGATTTGACCAGATAAAAGAGCAGGCTCCAAAAAGTTGATTCTTAATATTAAAGGATTAAGAATATAAAACATCTCCATAGTCATCTTTTGGGGTATAGATTCTCCCTTTGAGGAATAAGAGTAGATGGTTATAGATAGTTTCATTTGAATATCTTTTACATTACTCCATTTATCTCCTGCTTCCTTTAATATAGATTCGGCAGAAGTTTGAGAAAAAATAGGAAGAATTAGAACTAAAGAAAAAATTAAAATTAATCCAATAATCTTTCTCATTTTTATTCCTCCTAAAATTGATAGGATATTTTTAATCCAAAGGCTTGATTTTCATCTATAATTTCCTCTGTAGCTAATTTTTCTAAATTATATATCCAATAAATACTTCCTACTAAGAGACCTTCCATTGTAGGAAAATTCAATTGAATTTTTTGATTAAGATTATATTCTCCTATTTGTTTAAATCTATACTCAAAAGAAGTTAAAGATTCTATATTTAAATAATCCCTTAAATTCCATTCCATTAAAAACCCTAATCTAACCCTTGCATTTCCATTATTAAAATTATGAAAATATCCTGCTGAAATTCTACTAAAAATATTTACAGTAAGAGGAGTTCTAATAGAAATTTCCCCTCCAAACTCGCCAGGTTTTATATCAGAGAGATTATAATTCTCAGAGTTATTAGATCCTAAATAGCCTTTTAGGGAGAAGTTTCCAATACTTATTCCTCCCTGAATTAATCCACTTATATAGAGTATTGAGTTTTTAATAAGAAATGAGATTTCTTCAGCAGTATAACAGATTCCTAAGGGTAGAGTATATTTTTGCAAAAGATTAACATCGAAGGTATAACTTTCTTTGTAGGATAAAAGGGAAAAATTAGCTAAATTATGAGGAGTAAATACCCTTTGCCATCCAAGAGCTTTTAAGGAACTTTTATCATCAAGATTTTCCCCAGAAAGTATATACACTTCATCTTTTAATATATAAATTCCGAAGAAAAAGCCTTTAAAATTAAGATATTTTGTGTAAAAATTTAAATTTGGATAAAAATAACCATAAATACCTCTTATATAAGGAGTTTGTAGGCCTAATCTATATTTTAAGTATTCTTCATATCCTAAATTAACAGTAACTCCTAAGGACTCACTCCACCATTTCTCTAAGAGAAAATTATATTTTTGATATGATTTTTCTCTACTTGAGAAAACTTCAGTATTTAACTCTAAAACTCCCCACTCACTTCCAAAGGTTTGTGATGTTAGGAAGAGAATCAACAGAAAGAATAATACTAATTTTCTCATAGATTTCCTCCAAAATTTTTGACATAATTCCTTTTTATTTTTATACTTCAAAAAGAGAAATAAAGCAAGAACAAATGGAGAGAATAAGAAGAGAAATATTACTGCTTTCATTCTTGATCTTATTAGATCTTATTAGTCTAATAATGTCTCCTCCCTTAGCTTATTTAATAAGATTTAGGTTTTTAACAAAAATTCCAGAGCTTTATCTTCCTGAATCTGATTTTCCTGTTTTCTATCCATATTATTTCTATCTTTCTATTTTTTTTGGAGTAATGACTTTAATCCTTCTTATTTGGAATAGGGCTTATAATTTGAAGAGAAATATTTCCTTTACTTCTGTTTTCACATCTATAGCACTTTCCATATTCATAATATCCTTTCTTTCCTTCTTTTACAGAGATTTTTCCTTTTCAAGGTTGATTTTCATTCTCACAGGATTTTCTGCTCTCTTTCTTACCTTCATAAATAGAATTATCTTTTTATTAATAAGATGGGGATTATTTAAATTTGAGAAGAATATAATAAGGGTTCTTTTGATTGGAGATAATAATATAGCAAATATACTTATAGATTTTTGGAATAGGAATCCATGGATGGGATATAAGTTATATAAGAATATTCCTAATATTTCATATATGAAAGAAAATTTAGAGAATTTAATTGATTTCCAGGAAATTATAATAACTCATCCTCTAAAAAATGAGGAAATACTTAACTTGATCAACATATCAAGGAAAAAAGGAATCACAATTAAAATAGTCCCTGACTTTTATCTTTTATTTGGTTCCCATGTTACCTTTGATGATATAAGTGGAATTCCTATTATAAGGCTCAAAACATCTTTACTTGAAGGATGGCAAGGTTACCTAAAAGAAATTGAAGATATAATCTTTGCAACTATTGGACTTGTTCTTTTTTTGCCTCTTATTGTTATAATATCCTTATTGATAAAATTGGATTCAGAGGGTCCCATTATTTTTAAACATAAAAGGGTGGGAAGATATGGAAAGGATATATATATCTGGAAATTTAGAACTATGTATAAGGATGCAGATAAAATTTTAGAGGGTAATCCTCAGTTGAAATTAGAATTTGAAAAGAGCTTTAAATTAAAGAATGATCCGAGAGTAACAAGAATTGGTAGATTTCTTAGAAAATGGAGTTTAGATGAAATTCCTCAGTTTTTTAATATTTTAAAAGGAGACATGAGTATCGTGGGACCAAGACCTGTGGTAAGGAAGGAATTGGAAAGGTATGGTCCTTTTGTAGATGAAATTTTAAGGGTGAAACCTGGTCTTACAGGACTTTGGCAGGTTAGTGGAAGAAGTGATTTGGATTATGATCGTAGAGTTCAGTTAGATATATATTATATTCAGAATTGGAGTTTAGGGTTAGATTTTAAAATTATACTAAAAACTATTCCTTCGGTTCTTCTTAGAAGAGGGGCATATTAATATGATATAATTTTAAATTATGAAGGATTTAAATAGTAAAGTATTAGTATTAAATAGTAATTATGAACCTTTAGATGTTTGTGGGGTAAAAAGAGCAATATCCTTGATTGTTCAAAAAAAGGCTGAAGTAATAGAGGAAAACAGTGATATTATTGCTTCTCCATCTTTATGCCTTTTAATTCCCTCAGTAATTAGGCTTTTATATTATGTAAAAAGGCCTAAATTAGAGCTTAAGCTTTCAAGAAGAGGAGTTTTTATAAGGGATAATTTTACTTGCCAATATTGTGGTAAAAAAGGTGGAGAAATGACTATTGATCATGTGGTTCCAAAAAGATTAGGAGGAAAATCAGTATGGGAAAATTTAGTTTGTGCTTGTAAAGAGTGTAATAAAAAGAAGGGAGATAAAACCTTGGAAGAGGCAAAAATGAAACTAATAAGAGAGCCAAAACCTCCTAAATATATCCCATATTTTCATTTAACAAAATATTTAGAAAAAGAAGAAAATAGTGAGTGGAGAAAGTACTTCTTTTTTAATTCTGAGGTGTAGTATATGGAGTGGAGTAACTTAAAAATAGAAGAAATAATCCAAAAGTTAGAAACTGATCCTGAAAAGGGTTTGGAGGAAAAGGAAGTTAAAGAAAGACAGAAAATATATGGGAAAAATATTTTACCTGAAAAACCGCCCCAAACATTTTTTAAGCTCTTCATAAATCAATTTAGAGAATTTCTTACTATAATTCTTCTCTTTGCTACTTTTATTTCTTTAATCCTTGGAGAGATTAAAGATGCAATTGCTATCTTTATTATTATTTTAATAAATGCAATTTTAGGAGCATCTCAAGAATTTAAGGCAGAAAAAACCCTATCCTCTTTAAAGGCATTAACAAATCCCATAGTTAAAGTTATAAGGGAAAAAGAGGTTAAGGAAATCCCTATAGAGGAGTTAGTCCCAGGAGATATTATTCTTTTGGAAGAAGGAGAAAAAATTCCTGCAGATGTTAGATTTATTGAAACTACCCACCTTCAGGTGGATGAATCTATTTTAACAGGAGAGTCAGAAGCGGTAAGAAAGGATGCTAATTTTATTGGCGAAGGAAAGTTAGATTGGGGGGAACAAATTAATATGGGATTTAAAGGGACATACATAATTTCAGGAAAGGGGAAGGGAATTGTAGTAGGTATTGGTGAAAATACTGCATTGGGAAGAATTGCAAAGATGCTTTCAGAAATGAAAGAAGAATCTACTCCATTACAAAAAGAGCTTGAGAGATTAGGGAAACAAATATCTACTCTTATAATCCTCTTAGTTTTAATACTTTTAGGAATTGGGATAATCCAAAGAAGAGAATTTTTAGAGATGTTTATGACTTCTGTTAGTTTAGCGGTAGCAGCAATTCCTGAGGGTCTTCCTACAGTTATTACTATTCTTCTTGCCTTAGGGGTTCAAGAAATGTCAAGGAGAAAGGCGGTGGTAAGGAGGCTTTCTGCAGTAGAAGCTCTTGGTGCAACTACTATAATTTGTACTGATAAGACAGGAACATTAACAGAAAATAAAATGGAATTGGTAAAAATAGGTTTCTTAAATAAGATTTATGATAGGAATGACTTTTCAAAGGTTACATCAGAGATTTATGATATATTGGAAAGTGCAATCTTATGTAGTAATGTTAGGAGAAAAGATGGGATCTATTTAGGAGATCCTTTGGAAATTGCCCTTTATAGGGTTGGAGAAAACTTAGGAATTTTAGATAAAATATTGAATAACAGAAAAAAAATAGAAGAAATTCCCTTTGATTCTCAAAGAAAACGGGTTAGTGTTCTTTATAGGGATAAAGATGGATATTCTTTATTTGTGAAAGGAGCTCCTGAGGGAATAATTAAAAGAAGTAAATATATAAAAATAAATAACGAAATTTCTGAATTAGATGAGGATATAGAAAAAAAGCTGATAGAAAGACAAATAGAATTAGCAAAGGAAGGTCTTAGAGTTTTAGGAGTAGCAAGAAGAGTTTTAGAAGATTTTAATAAAGAAGATTTAGAGAAAGATCTTACATTCTTGGGGTTTGTTGCTTTTTTAGATCCTTTAAGAGATGGAGTAAAAGAGGCTGTTGATTTATGTACAAAGGCTGGAATTAGACCAATAATTGTTACAGGAGATTATATTTGGACTGCAAAAAAGATTGCAAAGGATCTTGGGATAGATATAGAAAATGGGTTTTCCTATCAAGGGGAGGATTTAAATAATGAAAAGGCCTTTGATCAAGTTAATTGGGAAAAAGTCTCAATTTTTTCTCGAGTTCTTCCTGAACATAAGATGGAGATAGTAAAAAGATTAAAAGAAAGAGGAGAAGTTGTAGCAATGACTGGAGATGGGGTAAACGATGCTCCTGCGCTTAAAATGGCGGATATTGGAGTGAGTATGGGGATGAGGGGAACCGAGGTAGCAAGAGAGGCTTCAGATTTAGTTTTACTTGATGATAGTTTTGCGACTATTGTAAAAGCAGTTGAAGAAGGAAGGAGAATTTTTGATAATATAAGAAAAGTAACTTATTATCTTTTCTCTTGTAATTTAAGCGAAATCATTGTAGTCGGATTAAGTATATTATTGAGATTTCCATTACCTTTAACTCCTATAGAACTACTTTGGATAAATCTAATAACCGATGGTTTTCCAGCCTTAGCCTTAGGAATGGAGCCTACAGAAAAAGACGTTATGGAAAGAAGACCTCGCTCAATAAAAGAGGGAATATTAACTAAGAAAATTTGGAAGAAATTGTTAGTAGATGGAATCATTATGGGAATTTCTTCCTTATCCTTATTTTATTGGGGATTAACCCTCAATAATATAACTTTAGCAAGAACTTTGGCTTTTTCAGGACTTGTTTTTGCTCAATTATTTCAGGCTTTAACTCTATCTCTTCGAAGAAGAAAAGATCTTATAAAGGATGCCTTTTCTAATATCTATCTTACCTTAGCCTTGATTTTGTCTTTTATTTTACAATTTTTGATCCTATATACACCCTTTGGAAGAAGTTTCTTTAATTTAGAGTATTTAAGTTTAGAAAAGATTTTTATAGTGATACTTGTTTCTTTACTCCCTATATACAAATTTATATTTGAAAAAATATATGAGAAGATTTCTTAGAGAATTTTTAATATATATAATAAGTTTTCTTTTAGTTATCTTTCTTGCAAGCCAGTTATTCTCAATTGAGAAAGTCCCACAGATCGTAAAGAGGGAAAAAATAAAAGGAGAAGAAATGAAAGCAGTTGAAAAAAAGTTAGAAAGTATTGAAGCTCCTCCATCAGAAAATGTTTTAAAGAAGGAAGAAAAACAAGAGACGTATACTTTAGTATTATATGAAGTAAAGGTGGGAGATACTACCATAGGAATTGCACAGAAATATGCTATTGATTGGAAGGAATTAGCAAAAATCAATAATCTTAAAGATCCCAACAAATTATATGTGGGACAGAAATTAATTATTCCAATAAAAAGAGAGTAAGATACTTGATAAGCAAAATTCCATTTGTTATAATCTCTATAAGGTTGCGGACGTAGCTCAGTCGGTAGAGCGAGGGACTGAAAATCCCTGCGTCGGTGGTTCGATTCCACCCGTCCGCACCATAAAAAGAGAAGAGAAAATTTGAAAATAAAGAAAATTATTTTTAATATAAAAAGAATTATTCTCTCCTTTTCGCGCGCCCGTAGCTCAGTAGGACAGAGCAGCGGTTTCCTAAACCGCGTGTCGGGGGTTCGAGTCCCTTCGGGCGCACCAAACTCGAATACTTGCATTCTGCCCCATGCTTCAATAAAATTCTATCTGGAGGTGATATTTTTATAAAAAGTTTCTATTTATTTTTTATTTTTTCTACAATAATTCCTTCATTAAAAAAGGAGGTTTAAGAGATGGCTGAAGTAAAACTTGAGAATGTAACAAAAAGGTTTGGAGAGGTTGTAGCGGTAAATAATGTTAATTTAGATATTCAAGATAGAGAATTTATTGTTCTCGTTGGTCCTTCGGGCTGTGGAAAAACAACAACTTTAAGAATGATTGCAGGATTAGAGGAGGTAACAGAAGGGAAGATTTATATAGGTGGAAGATTGGTTAATGATGTTCCTCCAAAGGATAGAGATATTGCCATGGTATTCCAAAATTATGCTCTTTATCCTCACATGACGGTTTATGATAATATGGCTTTTGGTTTAAAACTTAGGAAATTTCCTAAGGAAGAAATTGATAGAAGAGTAAAAGCAGCTGCTGAAATGTTAGGGATTGAGAATCTATTAAAGAGAAAACCAAAGGAATTATCTGGTGGACAAAGACAAAGAGTGGCCTTAGGACGTGCTATTGTTCGAGAGCCAAAGGTCTTCTTGATGGATGAGCCTTTATCAAACTTAGATGCAAAGTTAAGGGTTCAAATGAGAGCAGAACTTAAGAAACTCCAAAGAAGTCTTGGTGTTACTACAATATATGTTACCCATGACCAAACTGAAGCAATGACTATGGGAGATCGTATTGTAGTAATGAGAGATGGAATAGTTCAACAAGTAGATGAGCCTCTTACTATTTATGAAAAACCCAATAATATTTTTGTAGCAGGATTTATTGGTAGTCCTCCTATGAACTTTATAGATGCTCGTCTCGATGAAAATGCAAGAGTCTTAGATTTAGGAAGCATAAAATTAGGAATTCCTCAAGATATGCAAAATTTTGTTGCTGAAAATGCAAAGGATTATCTTGGGAAGAAAGTCATTCTTGGGGTAAGACCAGAACATATTTACGATGTAGCTCTTATTAAAACTGAAGAGATCATTCCAGAGGATGTAGCAGAAATGAAGATTGAAGTTTTAGAGCCTATGGGAACAGAAGTTTATCTTTATCTTGTAGAGGGACCAGTAAGTGCTGTAGCAAGAGTTGGATCAGAAACAAAAGCAAAGATGGGAGATAGAATTAGAGTTATGTTTGATTTAAGAAAAATGCACTTGTTTGATCCTATAACTCAAGTGGCAATCATTTGAAGATACTAATCTTCATTCTCAAGGATAATTACAAAGAAGGGGGAGTAGAAATCCCCCTTCTTTAATTTTTTATTATAAGGGAGGGGTTAAAATGAGTAAGGTTTATTTTAATTTAGTTTTACATTCTCATCTTCCCTTTGTTAAGAAGGCTGGAAGATGGCCCTTTGGAGAAGAATGGTTTTTCGAAGCAATGTTGGAGACTTATATTCCCCTTTCAATAATTTTCTATAATCTTAAAGAAAAGGGAATAGATTGGCATATAACCCTTAGTGTTACTCCTGTTCTTGCTGAGCAACTTTCTGATGCTTATATGATATATGAAACAGAGAAATATATTGAAGAGAAAATATATTTAGCAGAAAAGGATTATTGTGAGTTTAGTAAAGAGGGAAAAGAAGAAGCTCAAGTGGCTCTGTTTTATAAAAATCTTTATAAGAATACGCTAAATTATTTTAGAGATAAATTTTCAAGAGATCTTTTGAAATTTTGGAGGGAATTGCAAAGAGATGGAAATTTAGAGATTTTAACAAGCTCTGCAACTCATGCATATCTTCCTTTATTAAGAAAAAATTCTTCTATTTATGCTCAATTAAGTATAGGAAAAGAGTCTTATGTGAAACATTTTGGAGAAAGGCCTCTTGGTATTTGGCTTCCTGAATGTGCCTATAAACCTGGTCTTGAAAAATTTTTATCAAGTTTGGATTTTAAATACTTTTTTGTTGATACTCATGCAATATTAGGGGGAGAATCCTTAGGATATCCTGATCCTAAGGTTTCCAAAGATAGGAGATCAATTTTGGAACCCTATTATGTAAATGAGAGTGAAGTAATAGTATTTGGTAGACATGAAAGGACCAGTATGCAAGTTTGGTCTTCTGAATGGGGATATCCGGGAGATGGAGTATATAGAGAATTTCATAAAAAGGCAGAAACTTCAGGTCTACAATATTGGAGAATTGTATCAAAAAACTTGGATTTAGGAAAAAAGGAAATTTATAAGCCAGAAATTGCAAGAAATAGAGCGTTGGAACATGCGAGCCATTTTGTTAGCCTTTTAGAAGAAGAGGGAAAGAGTAATAAAGGGATAATTACAGCAATGTATGATACAGAGCTTTTTGGGCATTGGTGGTTTGAAGGACTAACCTTTTTAGAAAGAGTATATGAACTTATTAATGAAAGTAGGTTTATAGAAAGTATTTCTCCACGGGTATATCTTAATAATTTTAAACCAAAGGAAAAAATATCTCTTCCCGAGTCTTCCTGGGGTAAGGGAGGAAAACATGAGGTGTGGTTAAACAAGGATACTGAAGAGCTTTGGGAGAAAATATATTATGTAGAGGATATTATAGAAGAAGTTGTTATGAATAATATCTCTTCATTATGGAGGGAAAAGCTCTTGAAGCAAATGGCAAGAGAGAAATTGCTTTTAGAAAGTAGCGATTGGCCTTTCTTAATTAGCACATATCAGGCTCGAGATTATGGATATAAAAGATTTTATCAACATTTTGAAAATTTCCAAAAGCTTTATAACCTTTTAAAAATAAAAGAACCATCAGTAGAGGATTTTAGTTTTTTAAAA
Organism: uncultured bacterium; assembly: GCA_938034905.1. GTDB lineage: Bacteria > Dictyoglomota > Dictyoglomia > Dictyoglomales > Dictyoglomaceae > NZ13-RE01. The sequence continues at coordinate 20,776 of CALHLF010000060.1, forward strand.
AAATTAGAAGAGATAGATTCTTTATTTCCAAATATAGATTATAAAGTATTCCGGAGGAAAAATAATAATGAAGGGTAAAATTGTTTTTTCCTTAGGTTTCCATAATCACCAACCTATAGGAAATTTTGATTTTATCATAGAGAAGGCATATAGGCTATCTTATAAACCTTTAATTGAATTTTTCTTAAAAAATTCAGATTTTCCTTTTAGTGTTCATTTTTCTGGCTATCTTCTACAATGGCTCGAAAAAAATCATCCTGAATACTTTAAAATTTTAAAAATACTTTCTGATAGAGGACAAATGGAAATCTTTTCTGGTGGATTTTATGAGCCTATATTGCCTATGATCCCTGACGAAGACAAAATATTTCAAATTAAAAAATTAAATAAATATATCTGGAATAAATTTGGACAAAGGCCAAAGGGAATGTGGCTTGCAGAAAGAGTTTGGGAACCTCATCTTGTTAAATTCTTGGCTGAGGCAAATATCGAATATATTGTAGTTGATGATGCTCATTTTCTCTTCACAGGATTAAGACCTGAAGACCTTTTTAATTATTTTATTATGGAAGAACAGGGATATACTGTTAAGGTTTTTCCAATTAGTATGAAGCTTAGATATCTTATTCCTTTTCATGAGCCACAAGAAACAATAGATTATTTAAAAAATTGCTCTACTTATGAAAAAGTTAATATTGTAGTCTTATTTGATGATGGAGAAAAATTTGGTCTTTGGCCCGATACTTACAAGACAGTCTATGAAAAGGGATGGTTAGAAAGATTTTGGGGAATTTTAAAGGAAAATTCTTCTTGGATAGAGATAATGAATTATAGGGAATATGTTGAGAAATTTCCTCCAGCTGGAAGAATTTATTTACCTACTGCTTCTTATAGAGAGATGATGGAATGGGCACTTTACCCTAATGCCCAAAAGATCTTGGAGGAAATGGTAGAGGAGGTAAAAAAGGAGGGAAAATGGGAAAGATATTCTCCCTTCATTAGAGGGGGATTTTGGAGAAATTTTTTGGCAAAATATCCTGAGGCAAACCATATTCATAAAAGGATGTTATATGTGAGAGAGAAAATAAAAAATATACAAATGAAAAGTAAATATAAAGATCTTGCTTTAGAAGAAATATGGCAAGCACAGGCTAATGATGCTTATTGGCATGGCATCTTTGGTGGTCTTTATCTTCCTCATTTAAGATCTGCAGTATATTCCCATATAATTAAAGGGGAAAATTATTTAGATAGGATTTATAAGAAAAATAATATAGCTTTAAAATTTCTTGATTTTGATTGCGATGGCAAAGAGGAAATAATTATAGAATCAAAGGATTTTAATTTATATTTTGCTCCTCATTTTGGTGCTGGACTTTTAGAATGGGATTTTAAACCTATTTCCTTTAATCTTATTGATGTTTTAACAAGAAGAGTAGAAGCTTATCATGAAAAGCTTTTTTCTATAAGAGGAAATGTAGGAGAAGGAAAGACTATTCATGAGAGATGGGCAGTTAAGGAAAAAGGCTTAGAAAATCTACTTTTTTATGATAAACATAGAAGATTTTCCTTTAAGGAATATTTTTTTAAAGAAGTTCCTTCTTTAGAAGAACTTTGGCAAGGGAAAGATAATCCTTGGTTTGATTCTTTAAATTTTTCCTTCTATTGGAAAAAAGCAAAACTAAGAAATAATTTATTATTAAGTTTTATTGGGGAAAATGATTATTTTAAATTGGAAAAGGTTTTTGTAATTTATAAATACGAACCAAAACTCGAGGTAATTTATAAAATACAAAATATTTCCTTAGAAGAAAATTCCTTTATTTTTGCATGGGAAGTTCTTTTTAATTTCTTGGCTCCAGAACATGATGAATATTATCTTTATATTCCCAATACTTCTTGGAAATCTTTTCTTAGATCCTTTGGAGTTGAGGAAGAAATAGATAGTTGGGGAGTAAAAACTCCCTTTATTAACTTGATTTGTAAGATTGCTGAAAAGGTTAAATGGTATAGATATCCGATAGAAACCATATCTTTATCTGAAGAGGGTTTTGAAAAAGTTTATCAGGGAAGTACCTTTCTCCATTCTTACAATGTAAATCTTAAACCAAGAGAGAAATGGAGCACAAAAATAATTTTTTATGTAGATTCCAATTTTAAAACTTCTAATAATTTATCATGAATTAAACTATTTGAAGCAACAATACTTGATTCTTTAAGAGAAACTATATTGTTATCAAAATCTGTCACCTTTCCTCCCCCTTCCTCTACAAGGAGAACTCCTGCAGAAAAATCCCAGATATTTAATTTTTTACACCAATATCCATCTAATCTACCACAAGATACATATGCCAATTCTAATGCTGCAGATCCTATTCTTCTTACTCCATGACTTCTTCTTGAAAGGTTTATAAAGGAAATAAAGTTTTTTTCATTAAGGGTTAACTCGTAAGGAAGACCAAAGGCTAAAAGAGAATCTCGAATTTCTTTAACCTGAGAAACTCTTATTCTTTTTCCATTTAAAAAGGCTCCCTTCCCCTTTATGGCAGAAAAAAGCTCATCCCTTATAGGATCATACACTACTCCTAAAATAATACTATTTTCCTTTTTTAAAGCAATACTTACTGAAAAATATGGATTATTATGGGCATAATTTGTTGTTCCATCTAAGGGATCTATTATCCATTGATATGGCGATTCCTTTTTTATATCTCCCTTCTCTTCAGATAATATGGAGTGGGTAGGAAAATTTTTATTAATTAATTCAATAATTTTTTCTTCAGAAAGTTTATCTGCATTTGTTACAAGATTAGAAATACTTTTTAATTTAATATCCTTTTCATTATAAAAGTATTTCAGAAGAATTTTGCCTGCTTCTTTTGCGATATTTTCAGTAATACTTAAAATTTCTTCCATAGTTTCTGCCTCACTTTCTAAAAACAATGATATAATATAATTATAATAAGTAGGAGGTGAAAAAATGTCAAAGAAGATTTGCGATAGATGTGGCCAGAGACCCGCAACAATTAGAGTTTCTATTATAAAAAGTGGAAAAAAACAGACCCTTGATCTATGTGAGATTTGCTATGCTAAATATAAACAAAAGGAGAGAAGTTTTTCTCCTTTAGAATCCCTTTTCTGGGGAGATTTCTTTAAGGATTTTTTTGGAGAAGGATTTGAGCCCTTTGAGAGAGAAAGATTTGATAGGGAAGCAATAGATATTTCTGTTTATCTTAGCGAAGGAGCTAAGGAGTATTTACAAAAAGCAGGAAGAAAGGCTATTGAATTTGGAAAATCAGAGGTGGATACAGAACATCTTTTATATGCATTAACTGAAAATGAAATTGTGCAGGAGGTCTTGAAATATTTTAATATAACCCCTCAAGATTTAAAGGGATATATAGAATATAATGCCCCAAAGGGAACTTTTAAGGCTCCTCAGGAAGAAAGTATAGAAATGGAAGTTTCTCCTCGATTAAAGAGTGCTTTAGAAAGATCCTTTTGGGCATCTCGAGATTTAGGTCACAACTATATTGGGCCTGAACACCTGTTAATTGGTCTCTCTGAAGAACCAGATGGGTTAGCATATGATATTTTGAGAAAGTTTGGATTAAACCCCGAAGATTTAAGAAGGGCAGTGATTGATGTAGTAGGTAGAGGAAAAGAAGAGGGAAGATTAAAGTCTTCTGTAATGACTCCAACTCTTGATAAATATTCAAGAGATTTAACAGAACTTGCAAGACAGGGTAAATTAGATCCTGTTATTGGTAGGGCGAAAGAGATTGAGACAATAATTGAAATTCTTGCAAGGAGAAAGAAAAATAATCCAGTACTTATTGGAGAACCAGGTGTAGGAAAAACTGCTATAGTTGAAGGATTAGCTCAAAGAATTGTGAAGGGAGAGATTCCTGAGGTCTTAAGAAATAAGAGATTGATTGAGTTAAACGTGAATTCCTTGATCTCAGGAACAAAATATAGAGGAGAATTTGAAGAGAGAGTTAAGCAAATATTAGACGAAATTACAGCAAATCAAGATAGATTGATAATATTTATAGATGAGATTCATACTATTGTGGGAGCAGGATCAGCAGGAGAAAGTTCTATGGATCTTGCCAATGTATTTAAGCCTGCTTTAGCACGGGGAGAACTTCATCTTATAGGTGCTACCACTTTGAATGAATATCAGAAATATATTGAAAAAGATGCTGCTTTAGAAAGAAGATTTCAACCTGTATTTATCTCAGAACCTACTGTAGAACAAACTATAAATATATTGAGAGGATTAAGGGATAGATTTGAAGCTCATCATAAAGTTAGGATTACTGATGAAGCTTTAGTTGCTGCTGCTGTTTTATCTGATAGATATATTACCAATAGATATCTTCCAGATAAAGCAATAGATCTTATTGATCAAGCCTGTGCTAAGGTTCGTATAAGTTTAACATCTCGCCCCTCAGAGATTCATGAAATGGAGTCTAAACTAAAACAGTTGAGGAGAGAGCAGGAATATGCAACTTCAAGAAAGCAATTTGATAAAGCTAAGGAGCTAGAAGAACAAATTAAAAAATTAGAGGAAGAACTAAGGAAGGCAGAGGAAAATTGGAAAAAATTAGTATCATCAGAATCTGCAGAGGTCAAAGCAAAACATATTGCAGAGATAATTTCTACATTAACAGGAATTCCTGTCTCTGAATTATCTACTGATGAGAGGGAAAGATTATTAAGATTAGAAGAGAAACTTCATGAAAGAGTGGTAGCTCAAGAGGAAGCAGTAAAAGCAGTTGCAAATGCTATAAGATTATCTCGAGCAGGATTAAGGGAAGGGAATCGTCCTATTGCTACTTTTCTATTTTTAGGTCCCACAGGAGTTGGAAAGACAGAATTGGCAAAAGCTCTTGCATGGGCAATATTCGGAGATGAAGATGCTGTTATCAGAATTGATATGAGTGAATATATGGAGAAACATACTGTTTCAAGACTTATTGGGGCTCCACCAGGATATGTGGGATATGAAGAAGGAGGTCAATTAACGGAAAAGGTAAGAAGAAGACCATACAGTGTTATTTTATTAGATGAGATTGAAAAGGCTCATCCAGATGTTCATAATATCCTACTTCAGGTTTTTGATGATGGGAGGCTTACTGATGGAAAGGGTAGAACTGTAGATTTTACAAATACAGTGATTATAGCAACAAGTAATATAGGATCTGATATAATTCAATATAATCTGACTGCTCCTGAAAAGGAAAAGTTAACCTATGAGCAGTTAAAAGAAAAATTAATGGGCCTCTTGAGAAAATATTTTAGACCTGAGTTTCTAAACAGAATAGATGAGATTATAGTATTTCATGCTTTAACTCAAGATCAAATTAAGGAAATTGTAAAACTACAGTTAGAGAGAGTAAGAAGGGTAGCGAGGGGGCAAGGTATAGAATTAAGTTTTGATGATTCTATTATTTCTTATCTTGCTAAAGTTGGATATCAGCCTGAATTTGGAGCAAGAGAGTTGAAGAGGAAGATAAGAAATGAGTTAGAAATAAAGCTTGCTGAAGCAATGTTAAAAGGAGAGATATCCGAAGGAGATAAAATTTTAGTAACCTATGATGAAGAGGGGAAATATGTAAAATTTGAGAAAATTAAAGAGGAGGAAGAAATAGAAACTAAATCTTAGAAGGGAGGAAATGTTATGGAATTTCAAATAGTTGAAATTGAGAAGCCTGCTGAGGTTAATCTTATTTTAGGACAAGCTCATTTTATAAAGACTGTGGAAGATATTTATGAGGCAATCGTAACTTCAGTTCCCGGCGCAAAATTTGGATTAGCCTTTTGTGAATCCTCTGGACCTGCTCTAATAAGACATATAGGAACAGATATGGAATTAGAGGATTTAGCAGTAAAGAATTTACAAAAGATAGGAGCAGGACACTCCTTTTTAATCTTTTTAAAAAACCTCTATCCTATTAATGTTTTGAATGCAATAAAACATGTTTCAGAAGTGGTAAATATTTTTGCTGCAACTGCAAATCCCTTAAAAGTTATAATAGTAGAAGAAGGTGATGGAAGGGGAATAATAGGTGTAATTGATGGTGTAAAGCCTAAAGGAGTTGAGGAAGAAAAGGATATTGCTTATAGAAAGGAGTTTTTAAGAAAAATAGGTTATAAATTATAATTTGGAGGAGAAAATGCCTATTATTACTATATCCCGTCAATATGGAAGTAAAGGAGATAAGATTGCAGAGAAATTGGCAAAAGATTTAAATTATAGATATTTTGATAAATTTCTTATGGCAGAAATTGCTATTTCTTCTGGGCTTTCAGAGGCAGAAGTTATTGATTTTAACGAAGATAGTTATAAAGTTAAGGGATTTTTTGAACAATTATTCAAAAAAAGAGAGCCCATAGCAAAAATTACTGTAAAAGAGAAGGACGATAAAACTGGTAGTACAAGTATTACAACAAAGACCTTTGATGAAGAAGGTTGTCTCTCGTTTGTTCAGGCTGTTATAAGGAAGCTAAAGGATTGGGGAAATGTGGTTATAGTAGGAAGAGGGGCACAAGTCCTTTTAAGAGATATACCTCAGGTTTTACATGTAAGAATCATTGCTCCTTTAGAGGTTAGAGTTAAGAATATTATAGAGGAAAGAAATCTTCAGAGAGAAGAAGCATTAAGAGTGATTTTGGAAAAGGATAAGTCTGCTGAAGAATATTTAAGGAGATTTTATAATGTGAATTGGGATAATCCAGAGTTATATCATCTAATATTAAATACTGGATTTTTATCCTTAGAACAGGGTGTGGAGATAATTAAAAATGCGCTGAAAATAATAGTTTAAAATAATTCTCCTATTTCTTCTTCCACATGATTTAAAAGGTCATATAGTTTATTTTCTAAAATTTGAATTTTATTATCTAATTCTATATCCTGAAAAGAAGAAAGTAAAGATTTTATAAATTGATAAGATATTTCAGTTCCCCTTCCACATTTTAAAGATTTACAAAAATCTATAACCTGGACCCCATAGAGTAAGCTTATAGCGATTATTTTCTCCCAATTTTTAATAATTTTTTTAAGTTTTGTTATATTTTTTATTTCTATTTTTAAAAGAGTTTCTCCATATAAAGAGAATATAATATTACCTAAGGATTTAGATAATTTTTTGTTTTCTTCAACTAATTTGCGACATGTATCATAAAGAGATGGTAAATTAAGCCTAAAAGTAGATTGAATTTCAAAGTTTAACTTTTCCAGGGAGCATGTTAAATTTGTAATAATCATAGAAAGGTAAGAAATACCATAAATAAGAATTCCTATATAAAGATTTTTATCAAGAATAAATTCTTGTTCATAATCAATTATAGGACTGTGAGATATAGAATTAATTTCTATTTCTAATATATCTTTTATAAAATCTATAATTTGATGAAAAATGAAAAATACTTGAGAGATATAACCTAAAAGATGGCTATCTTTATATTTATTAGAAGAGAAGATATTTTCACTTCCTGAGAGGATTTTTCGGAGATTCTCATAAAATTTAATTAATCCCAAATGGGGTCTTAAGGCTTGTACAATAGAATTAAGAAATTTCTTATCTATTTTTAAAGACTCAAGGGAAAGGGCAATGGCAATTTCTGATATTTTTTTCAATTTTTGAATTTTTACAAAATATAAACTTAAAATGCCACATATATAATAACTTCCACTTGTAAGTGCTAATACCTCTTTTGAATCTAAATTTATTGGCACTATGTTTGATTCTTTTAATGCTTTTTCCGTTTTTACTCTCTCATTTTTATATATAACTTCTCCCTTCCCATTTAGGGCATAAATGATAAAATTCAGAGGATTAAGATTTTTATTGGAGAATTTTTCTTCAGGAATTAAAGGGATAATATCTTTTCTTAAAAATTCTAATATCTTTTCTATAACTTCAATACGAACTCCTGAATATCCAAGAGATAGTGTGTAGGCTTGCAATATCATAATTGCTCGCGTTTCTTCTAAAGAAAGAAAATTTTTGTTCTGAATAAAGATATCATTATATAATACATCCTTCCTTTCAAAAAATTTTTCCCAGAATTTTCTACTGCTTTTAATTCTTTTTTTTAATTCTGATGAAAGCCTGATATCATGGGGTTTTTGGCTTAATTTGTAGATATCTTCTATTGAGAGTCCAAAGGGATTAAGTTCATATTTATCCATGAAGTTCCTTCTTTTCTCCTGTTTCCATATAATAAATGATTTCGATTATGTTAGTTATATGGTCTGCTATTCTTTCTAAATATCTTGAGATCATTATTAATTGAATGATTTCTTGAGTGTTTTTAGGGTTTTTTTGTATCTCATATATCATGTAATATAAGATTTCTTGATATTTAGAATTAATTTCCTTATATTTTGATGATAATTCTTCTAAGAAATTTAATTCCGGTTTAAAATATATTCTTATTACTTCTCTTATCATATTTTCTGTAAGTTCTCCCAAGAGGAAAATATCTTTCCAAGGGAGTTTGAAGAAATTTTCAAGGAGATTTGAAGAAAATTTAGCTATATCTACCGAATAATCTCCGATTCTTTCTAAATCTTTTATAATCTTTATAGTAGATGCAATAATTCTTAAATCTTTTGCAATAGGTTGATATTGAGCGAGAAGATTGATGCAATTGTTTTCAATATTCCAGTAATATTTGTCAACGAGATCATCTTTTTTTATTGTATCAAGAGCTAAGTCTAAATTCCTTTTTTTAAGGGCTTCTAATGTCTGGTGTAGCATTTTCTCTACAATACTTCCCATTCTTATAACATTCTCTCTTAATATTTCAATTTCCTTATCTAAGGACTTTTTCTCCAAAGGAATTCTACCTCTCTTCTTAAATTTATTATAGAAAAGATTATAGGGAGTAAACTCTGTTTTTTCAATTAAAATTATATTAATAACGAGAAAATAATATGGTATAATTTTTTTATATGAAGAAGTGTGTTCTTTGTAATAAAAGAAAAGGGAAAAGATATTGCAAAAGCTTAGGTCAATGGATCTGTACCGAATGTTGTGGAGAAAAAAGGTTTAAAAAGATCAATTGTCCAAAGGATTGTGTATATTTAAAGCAAGCCAAAGATTATTCCTCTGAAAAGATTATAGAAATATTCCCGCCATGGAAGGAAGTAGAACCCTGGATTTTACTTACTGAGGTAAGACGTTCTACTTATGAATTTATCAAAGAAAATCCTTCTCTCTCTGATAATGAGTATAAGGAAGTACTTGAATTATTAAGAAAGGAATATGAGGTTCAACTTAAAAATCTAATTCTTCCTCAATTATTTCCAAAATCTTCACAAGGAATGAGATTAAAAAGTGTGCTGGAAAACACTTTAAAAAACTTATTAAAAAGAGTAAATGAATTTGGATTTCCTATTTTTAGCATAGGTGATGTTGTGAAGGTTCTCATATGGGAGATAGAAAAGGTAGAAGAACACCAAAGAAATAATAAGAATTTAGGCTCAGATTTCTTTTTGCAAAATTTAAAATTATATATTGAAAAGTTACAGAATACTATTGGAAAAGAATCTCCCATAATTTATCCATAAAGGGGAAGAGAGTATGAATATTAGAGAAATCTACGAACTTTTTGTAGAACTTGGTATGAAGAATGATCCTCGAGGATGGGACAATGTACAAAAATTATTAGAAAGAGTTAAAAAGGAATTTGAAAAGTTAGGAGAAAAGGAGAAAGAAAAATTTGATTTGGAAAAGCTTTCTAATCCTTATTCTGATACAAGAATACTTTATGGAGATTCTGAGAGAGAAGTTAAAAGGATTTTATCGGGTATAGATATTGATACTTCAGAATTACTTTTGGCAAAAGAATTGGAAAGACAAGGAAAAAAGGTTGATTTAGTAATTTCCCATCATCCCCAAGGGAAAGCATATGCAAATTTCTATGAGGTTATGCATCTTCAAGAAGATCTTTTAAGTCGATGGGGAATTCCTATAAATATTGCGGAGGGACTTTTATTGCCTAGGATTGGAGAAGTGGAAAGAAAAGTTCTTCCAGTGAATCATTATAAAGTAATAGATGCTGCAAGGATTTTAGATATTCCTTTAATGTGTTGCCATACCCCTGCAGATAATTGTGTATCTACATATTTACAAAAATTATTTGATGAAAATGTCCCCTATACTGTAGGGGATATCTTGGATTTATTAGAAGAAATTCCTGAATACAAGGAGGCTATAAGAAGAAATAATCCCCCTAAAATAATTGTTGGAAATCATAAAAATAGAGCTGGAAAGGTTTTTGTTGATATGACTGGTGGAACCGAGGGGGCTTTGGAGCTTATTGAGAAAATGGCACAAGCTGGAATTGGAACTATAGTTGGTATGCATATGAGTGAAGAACATAGAAAAGAGGCCGAAAAACATCATATAAATGTTGTTATTGCAGGACATATAGCATCGGACTCTCTTGGCATGAATATTCTCCTTGATAATTTAGAGACTAAGGGGATTGAGATAATCCCTGCTTCTGGCCTTATTAGAATTTCAAGGGTCTAATTTAGATATTCTTAACTGTTGAAAAAATCAGATTATATAAAACTCTTTTGTCTTCCTCTGCTAAAGTCGAAAGGGCTTTCCAGTAATCTTCTAATATGTTTTTTATTTTTTCCATATTTATGCCATGATAAAAATTTTTTCCAATATAGCCTAAAATTAATAGAGGAATAATTAACAAGATTATTTCAATATTTATTTTTAAATTTCCAAGAATAAATAGGATGTAATTCTTTAATTCTTCATGCCATTGAATCTTTTTAATAAGAAAAAGAAGAAAAGAAATACATAAGAGAAGAGGACTTGTTCTATCTATATTTAATTCATTTATAATATTCTCCTTTTCTTCTATTGGTTTATAATAAACTTTTTTCCTTCCTCTTTTTTTTATACCCTCCTCATATTTAGGCTCTATGTATCCCTCTTGAAGAAGAAGTTGTAATATATCATATGCAGTTGCAGGACTTACTTTTACTTCTTTTGCTAATTCACAATAATGGATTGGTCTTTTCTTAATTTTATATAATTCTTTTAAAACCCTTAAAAATTCTCTTCTTCTTTCAGTAATACTCATCTAATCCCTCACCTCTTTCTCTTCTACAGGGGGCTTACCACCAAAATCCTCTATCCAAATGGGATTTAAAACTCTTCTTACCTCTTCTGAATATTTATCCATATCATCTTTAAACTTATAGATTATATCATCTGCTCCAGGATGGGTAGGTTTAGCTCCATATTTTTC